>CALALP010000043.1 GCA_937925515.1 uncultured Lachnoanaerobaculum sp.
GGGTTTTCCTCGCCGACGGCGAGGAAAACCCCCTATAAACGAAAATAACTATATAATTTACAAAATTTCCTTTTAGGTTTACTATTGAAAAGGCTATTCTACAACACCACAAAAAGAAAGATATTATTTTAATATAGAAATTCAAGTCTTAGAAATCTATTAATTCAAAAGCTCTTTTTTACATTTTTTTACCTAAATTTTAATTATTTTTTTAGTTTATTGATAATCTACACTTCGTCTGATATAATCACTTGTATTGTTGACATTTGTTTTAAGTAATGTCAAATAAATATATTGGAGGAAATTATGAATATTAACCTAAACAAATATAAAAACAAGGGATTTTTAGGTGCGTTAATCACATCTGCTATCTTCCTAGGTATTGCACTTTTCACATTTTACTACTTTTACCTAAACAAAACTCCCATTGTCTTACAACTAACAGGAGCTAAGTATGACGGCAAAACTAGTTATGCAAAAGATAAACTAATTACTGCTAAAATAACCGATATCATAGATTTAGATCATCAAGATGAAGACTCACTCGATGACTATTATGTAGTAAAATATACAGACGGTAGTGCCTCTTTGTTTTTGGCATTTAATTATGACACAGCTTTTAGCGAGTTAGCTGCATATTCCAAAGACTTAGAAAAACACCCAAAATCAGTGGTAGCTAATCAATTTGAGTTTCAAGAAGACCAAAAACCTGAACTTACTGATGCTATCAATCAAATTTTAATAGAAAAGGGATATAGTGATATTACCATAAATCCGGACTTTTATTTAGGTTCTTATATAAGACCTAAACTTATCAATTCAGATACAGTACTGTCTATAATCTTTCTAGCTCTTGGCTTAGGATTTTTAATCTATTCATTTTATATACTTGGAAAAAATAGAGTTGCACTTAAAGACTTATATGCTAACTATCCTGAACTTTTAGACTCAAATGATGCTCTCGAAAGATATGGATATTATGAAGATAAACTTAGAGTTTTAGTTTATAAAAACCATTTAATAAGCTTAGCAAAAAGAATAATGGTTGTAGATTTAAGACAAATACGTTCTTATAACACTTACATTCATAGCACCACTTATTATGGTATTCCTACCGGAAGTACATATTTTATCAACTGCTTACTATTTAATAATCAGAGTGTAAAACTTCCACTAAGAAAAGCAGGAAAAGAAACAGAGGGCAGAATCGCCAATGTATATGACCAAATGCAGATAAGATTTGAAAATATGAGTATGAATCAATAAAATTTAAATTATCAGTGTTAATAGGGGGGATACTTGCCGTTGGCAAGTATCCCCCCCTAAAATATTTTTTCAAATTACCTTAATAATTAAAACATTTGCATATATACATTTTAAATGCTACATTAAAGTAAAAACGCAGGAGGAAGTTATGCAAAGGAGGCTACCAATGATGGAAAAAGATTGGTGGAAAGGCAAAGTAGCTTATCAAATTTATCCAAAAAGTTTCCAAGATACTACAGGCAATGGTATTGGAGATTTAAGGGGAGTTATTTCAAAACTTGATTATTTAAAAGATTTAGGAGTAGACATTATATGGTTATCTCCTTGCTACTGCTCTCCACTCGCAGACCAAGGCTATGATATATCAGATTATTTTAATATAGACCCTAGATTTGGCAATATGCAGGATATGGAAGAACTCTTAGCCGAGGCAAAAAAAAGAAATCTCTATATACTTATGGACTTAGTTGTAAATCATTGTTCTGATGAGCATGAATGGTTTAAAAAGGCTATGAAAGACCTAAATAGCGAAGAGGCATCTTATTTTTATATTGAAGATGAGGTAGAAGGACTTCCTCCAAATAATTGGAGATCTTACTTTGGTGGTAGTGCTTGGGAAAAAATTCCTAATACAAACAAATACTATTTACATCTTTTCCATAAAAAACAACCTGATTTAAATTGGGAAAATCCAAAACTTAGAGAAAAGATTTTTGAAATGATTAATTGGTGGCTTGATAAGGGACTTGCAGGCTTTAGAATTGATGCCATTATTAATATCAAAAAAGCTCTCCCATTTACAAAATATAATTATACTCCTGATAGAGAGGACGGTTTAGTAAGTTGTACAAGAATGCTTAAAGACGCTGTAAATGTGGGCGAATTTTTAAGTTTAATGCGTGATAATTGTTTTGTTAAGTATGATGCATTTACTGCCGGAGAAGTTTTTAATGAGAAAGAAGAAGAAATACCTTTATTTATAGGGGATAATGGATACTTTTCTACAATGTATGACTTTAATAGTGCAATTTTTGGAAAAAGCCAAAAAGGTTGGTATGATTGTAAGAAAATCACTCCTGAAGATTATAAGAAATGTTGTTTTGAAACACAGGAAAAAATTTCTGATAAAGCCTTTATTTCTACAATTATAGAAAATCATGATGAGCCAAGAGGCGTAAGTCATTATATTCCTAGTGGAGAAGTAAGTGATACTTCTAAAAAGCTTTTAGCCACCTTACAATTTATGCAAAGAGGACTCCCATTTATTTATCAAGGTCAAGAAATAGGTATGGAAAATGTTAAATTCAATTCAATAGATGAGATTGATGACATTTCCACACTTGATGAATATAAAGTTGCACTTGATGCAGGACTTAGCAAAGAAGATGCATTTAAATCAGTTGTACATTTTAGCCGTGATAATGCAAGAACCCCATTTCAATGGGATAATTCTGAAAATGCAGGCTTTAGCACAGGAAAGCCTTGGCTTAAGGTAAACCCTAATTACAAAGAAATTAATTTAGAAATGCAGTTAAATGATGAAAACTCAGTATTTAACTATTATAAAAAGTTAATTAAGCTAAGAAAATCTGACAAATACTCTGAAACCGTGGTATATGGCACTTTTATCCCATATCTGCCTGATGAAAAAAATCTAATGGCATTTTATAGAAAAAGTCAGGAAAATACTTTATTGGTAATTGCAAATTTTTCTACAAAAGAAAGAGTTGTAGAACTTGAAACTAAAGTTAAAAATGTAGTTTTAAATAATACCGACTCAGTTGAATTTATTGATGATACACATTTAAGGCTTAAAAATTATCAAGTCGTTATTCTTGAAGTAACTGCTTAGTTTCTTGGAGTTGTTATTATTGGGATTTGTCCCCCTACGGGGGACAAATCCCAATAATGATAAATAAGTAAACTACTTGCTTTCCAATAGAGGGCAACAAAGTTAATAAAATTAGTTTTCCCCCCATAAATAGACATTTTGCACACCTATAATAAAAAATTTTAAAATTAGCAAATATATCTTTTCTGTTTCTCTATAAAAAATAAAGAAAATAGCAAATCTAATAAAAATTAATTTCTCTCCCCCATAATAAATATTAAAAATAAAAAATAATTAAAATTCTAATTTTCTTGTTTGATACTCTTCTCTCCTATCCTTATATCTTATCTCAAAATAGTTCACTCCGAAACTTTCATTTTAATATTAAATACCAATTAAGTAACTTTTGTAAAATAATATATTATTTAATAAGAATTCTTTATCATTTCAATTCGGTTAGGCTCTACTAACATTTTCAATATAATAAGAATGATTAATATATATTTTTTATCTATCTTGATGAAACTTATCATTAGTGCTACAATTATACTATGAAAGAATACTATAAAAAAAATGTATAAAATTGTATTTATAGCTAAATCGCCATAGTATTAAAAAATTGAAAGTAGAGGGAGTTTTATGTTTTTAAATTTAAATTTTTTAGCTAAAGTACCCACCTTTTCAGGTGGTATACATCCACCTGAAGGAAAAGAATTGAGTATGGACAAAAAAGTCAGTTTACTTATGCCAAAAAAGGAATTAGTATTTCCACTTTCACAACACATAGGTAAACCTGCGACTCCACTTGTAAAAGTAGGAGAACATGTACTTGTAGGTCAAAAAATTGGAGAGGCTAGTGGTTTTATTTCTGCCAATATCATTTGCTCAGTATCAGGCAAAGTAAAAAAAATTGAGCCAAGACACACTCCAAGTGGAAACCTAGTTCAATCAATAGTTGTGGAAAATGATGAACTATATGAAGAAATAGCTGGTTTTGGAGAAGAAAGAGATTTTACTAAATTAAGTAAAGATGAGATTCGTTCAATAATCAAAGAGGCAGGAATAGTAGGGCTTGGAGGTGCAGGCTTTCCTACTCATGTCAAGCTGACTCCTAAGCCGGAAAATAAAATTGAATATGTAATAGTAAATGGCGCAGAATGTGAGCCATATCTTACAAGTGATTACAGAATGATGCTTGAAGAACCTGAGAAAATAATAGGAGGACTTAAGATTATACTTTCCTTATTTGAGGGTGCAAAGGGTATCATCGGTATAGAAAATAATAAGCCTAAGGCACTTCATTTACTTAAATCTCTAACAATTAACGAACCTAACATAGAGGTAACAGCTTTAAAAACAAAGTATCCACAAGGTGGAGAAAGAATGATAATTAATGCTTTAACAGGTAGAACTCTTAACTCATCTATGTTACCTGCTGATGTCGGTTGTGTTGTAGATAATATAGATACAGTTATAGCAATTTACATGGCAGTTGCAAAAAGTACTCCACTTATAAGAAAAATTATAACTGTAACAGGTGATGCAATAAAAGAACCTCAAAACTTTAGTGTAAGACTTGGAACTTGCTATGAAGAATTAATAGAGGCGGCAGGAGGTTTTAAACAAGAACCTGAAAAAATAATTTCAGGAGGCCCTATGATGGGACAGGCACTCTTTACAGTTAAAGTTCCTGTTGCTAAAAATTCTTCTGCACTTACATGCTTTACTAAAGATATGGTTTCTGAATATGAAACTACTGCATGCATAAGATGTGGTAGATGTGTTAAAGTTTGCCCTAGTAAACTTATACCTCAAATGATGATGGAGCATTCAATCGAATTAGATGTTGACGGCTTTGAAAAATTAAATGGAATGGAATGTATGGAATGTGGTTCTTGTACATTCGTTTGCCCTGCAAAAAGGGCTTTAACTCAAAATTTTAAAACCATGCGACAATTAGTTGCGGCAAAGCGTAGAGGGGGGGCAAAATAATGAATACTGTTACAAATACTTCAGAAGAAAGACTATTACATGTTTCTGCCTCTGCTCATATTCGAGTTACTACAACAACTGCCGATATTATGAAAGATGTAATTATATCAATGTTACCTGCTTGTTTGTTTGGTATCTATCAGTTTGGAATATCAGCTCTTATTATAATTTTAGCTACTGTTATCTCTTGTGTTTTAACTGAGTATGCTTTTCAAAAATTTCTAAAAAAACCTATTACAATCAAAGATTTATCAGCAGTAGTTACAGGTATAATATTAGCACTTAATATGCCACCTCAAATTCCTGTTTGTATACCTGTACTAGGAGGTATATTTGCTATTTTAGTTGTTAAACAAATGTATGGTGGTATAGGTTTTAACTGGATGAATCCTGCACTTGCAGCAAGATGTTTTTTACTAATATCTTTTGCAGGAAAAATGACTAACTTTTCCTCTACAAAAATGGGATTTGATTCAGTATCATCTGCTACACCACTTGCAAGTATGAAAAGTTACCTAACAGCACTACATTCTCCAAATGCTGAGGCTGTAAAACCTACATATAAACTAATAGATTTATTTCTAGGCAAAATCCCCGGAACTATTGGTGAAGTAAGTGCCGTTGCACTTCTTATAGGTGTAGTATATCTCTTAATTAGAAAAACTATATCACTTAGAATACCTATTGCATATATTTTAACGGTTGCAATATTTTCATTTATATTTGGAATACATAGTTTAGATTTTGTTTTATATCAAGTTTTAGGAGGAGGTTTGATTTTTGGTGCATTTTATATGGCAACTGATTATACAACAACTCCAATAACTCCAAAAGGTCAAATAATATTTGGTATATGTATAGGTCTACTTACAGGAATATTTAGATTATTCGGTGGAAGTGCCGAGGGAGTATCTTATGCTATTATTCTAGGCAACATTCTTACACCTCTTATAGAAAAAGCTACTATTCCGGTGGCATTTGGAAAGGAGAAAAGACATGAAAAAGCTTAGTTTTATGAAAGATGCAATTACACTCTTTATAATTACAATGCTTTCAGGTTTTATGCTCGGTGCAGTGTATGAGATTACAAAAGAACCTATTGCATTAGCTAAAGAAAATGAAAAAAAATCAGCATATAAAGAAGTTTTTCCTGATGCAACAGATTTTCAAAAGCAAGATGATGATTCACTTATAAATGTAAATGAAAGTTTACCAAGTCAAAATTTTGGTAAGGTAAATGTATCTGAAGTGGCAAATGCAGTTGATTCCTCAGGTTCTAGCTTAGGCTATGTAATTACATCTACCTCAAAAGACGGCTTTGGAGGAGATGTAAAAATATCAGTCGGTATAACAAAAGATAAAAAATTAAACGGTATTGCATTTTTAACTTTAGCAGAAACTCCGGGACTTGGAATGAAAGCAAAGGGAGAAAAATTTTCCTCTCAATTTAAAGAAAAAGATGCCTCCTATCTTAATGTGGTAAAAACAGGGGCAACAAAACCTGATGAGATAGATGCAATATCAGGAGCAACTATTACCTCAAAAGCTGTAACAGGTGCTGTAAATGCTGCAATCTATTATGTGGACAAGGAGGTAAATCATGAATAAATGTATAGAAAGACTTTATAACGGAATTGTAAAAGAAAATCCGACATTTGTAATTATGCTTGGAATGTGTCCTACGCTCGCTGTTACAACCTCCACTATAAATGGCTTAGGAATGGGACTTTCAACCACTGTTGTACTTATGTTTTCAAACCTTGTGATTGCCGCCCTTAGAAAAATAATACCTGAAAAAGTAAGAATACCTGCTTTTATAGTAATAGTTGCAAGCTTAGTTACAGTAGTTCAACTGCTTATGGAGGGCTTTGTTCCTGCCTTAAATAAAGCACTTGGAATCTACATTCCACTTATAGTAGTAAACTGTATCATACTTGGACGTGCAGAAAGTTATGCCTCTAAAAACCCTGCTATATTAAGTTTTTTTGACGGACTTGGAATGGGACTCGGATTTACTATTGCACTATCTTGTATAGGTTTTGTCAGAGAACTTTTAGGTGCAGGTACTATCTTTGATAAAATCAGAGTAATTCCTGAAGAATTTAATATATCTATATTTGTACTTGCTCCGGGAGCATTTTTTATACTCTCATTACTAACAGCATTACAAAATAAATTAAAACTTCCAAGTGCCACAAATACAGAGAAAAAAGAATCAAAAGGCTGTGGTTGTGGCTGTAGCGTATGTGGTTGTGGAATGGCTGAAAATACTACTGATAAGGAGAAAGCTGTATGAAAGAAACATTTGTACAATTAATTTTACTTTTAGTAAGTGCATCACTTGTAAATAATGTAGTTTTAAGTAGGTTCTTAGGCTTATGTCCTTTTTTAGGAGTTTCAAAAAAAGTTGAAACCTCAACAGGTATGGGGCTTGCTGTTATCTTTGTAATTACACTCTCTTCAATACTTGCAAGCCTTATTTATTCATTTATACTTATACCTCTTAATATAACATATTTACAAACAATAGTTTTTATACTTGTAATAGCGGCATTAGTTCAGTTTGTAGAAATGGTACTTAAAAAAAATGTTCCCTCACTCTATGAATCTTTGGGCGTATTCTTACCTCTTATAACTACAAACTGTGCAGTTCTTGGAGTTGCACTTGATAATGTTGCTAAAGAACATAATTTTTTACAAAGTGTTATTTATGGAATAGGAACTTCCTGTGGCTTTGCAATATCTATTGTATTACTTGCAGGAGTTCGTGAGAAAATTCAAGTAAAAGAAGTTCCAAAAACCTTTCAAGGAATGCCTATTGTTCTTATTACTGCCGGACTTATGGCTATTGCCTTTACGGGGTTTTCAGGTTTAATACGATAATGGAGGAAAACTTATGTATACTGTATTATTGGCATCTAGCGTAGTTGGAATAACAGGTATTTTAATCGGTGTTTTACTTGGAATTGCGAGTGAATACTTTGCAGTTGAGGTTGATGAAAAAGAAATTTTAGTTAGAGAGGCACTTCCTGGCAATAATTGTGGCGGCTGTGGTTTCCCCGGTTGCGACGGACTCGCAAAAGCTATTGCACTTGGAGAGGCTAGTGTAGATTCTTGTCCTGTGGGAGGCAGTGTTGTTGCTAAAAATATTGCAAAAATAATGGGTGTAAGTGTAACTGAAACAGTTAAAAAAGTCGCTTATGTAAGATGTGCAGGAACTTGTCAAAAGACTAAAGAAAAATATGTTTATTTTGGAGTTAAAGACTGTAATCAGATGAAAGCAGTACCCGGTTTTGGCTCTAAATCTTGCCAATATGGCTGTATGGGATATGGTTCTTGTGTAAAGGCATGTAAATTTGACGCTATTCATATTGTAGACGGTATTGCCCTTGTAGATAAGGAAAAATGTACTGCTTGTGGTAAATGTATAACAGCCTGCCCTAAAAATCTCATTGAATTAGTTCCTTATAATCAAAGATATCTTGTTCAATGTTATTCTCAAGATAAAGGTAAGGAAGTTAAGGAAAAATGTACTGCCGGCTGTATTGGTTGTACTATGTGTACAAAAGTCTGCCAAGATGATGCTATTCACATGAATGGAAATGTAGCCCAAATAGACTATGAAAAATGTATCAACTGTGGCAAATGTGCTGCCAAATGCCCTGTAAAGGTAATTGAGGGATTACTTAAAAATACTGAAAAACAAAGCCATGAGGTTGCATAAAATTTGGTCTAAATAATGGGCTGTTACGAAATATCTATCTATTGGGATTTGTCCCCCCCATAGGGGTACAAATCCCACATAATAATGAATAAATACACTACTTGTTTTCCAATAGAGGACAACAAAGATAGTAATATTTGTAAAAATCAGCTTTGACCATTATGTGGAGAGCTATTTCACAAAGCTAGTTTTAACAGACAGTGTCTGTTAAATTTCTTTAAATACCTATCTAAACTCTAATGCATGTATTGTATTAACCACAAATCTATGTATAGGAACTTCTACATTTACCTTATCTGCTGCATTTATTACAGAACCACTTATAGTATCAACTTCTGTTCTACGTCCATTTGCCAGGTCTGCACATATTGAAGTAATGCCGTCAGGAGAATTTATTGATACTGATTCTACTTTTTTTACAATTTCTTCTTCGTCTGCCTCAAGTCCCATAGCAAGAGCCACTTGAACAGCCTCATGTATAAGGGCTTTTGTCATATTCCAAGCATATTCATTTTTTCTTATATACCCAATTTTTACTTGCAATATAGCTGTAACTACACTTAGAGAAACATTTGTAAATAATTTATTCCAAATAAGCTGTTGTATATTTTCATATATATTTACATTAAAACCACATTCATCAAATGTAGACTTAAGCTTAGGTAAGAAATTCAAATTATCTTTTGTAATCATACCGATATTAGTATTTCCTACGCCCCCTCTTTTTACTAAACCTTTCCTAAGCACTGCACCATTATCTTCAGTAGTACCGATAATTATATGCTCTTTATCAGTAAAATCAGCTAAAATATCTTCATGACCTGCTCCATTTTGAAGAGTTAAAATGTAAGTATTTTTACCTATTATATTCTTATTTGATTCTAATGCCATTCTCGAATAAATTGCTTTTACAAATAATATAACTATATCCATTTCCGGCAAATCTTTTGAATTAGTAATTGCTTTTGGATAATATACATTACTTTTATTATCTTCTTCTAGGGTAATACCTTTTTCATTTATATAATCAACAACATCTTTTAAAGTGTCAATCATATATACTTCATTGTGTAACGAAAGATGAGCTCCATATATAGAACCCATAGCTCCTGCACCTATAACTGCAACTTTCATACTTCCTCCTTATAAAACTTCTTATGAAAACTCTTTAAGTCCCTCGATAGCATATGCACGCACCGGACTTGAATCTAATCCCTTTATTGGAAGTGGTGAGTATGACATAAAGAAAATATTTTGCTTAAGTTCTTCTAAGTTTTTTAATACTTCAAGGAATACTATATTTTCAGCAAGAAGTACATCATGGAATGGCTTAACATCTTCATTACAGTTTTCAATAGAAACACCGTCGCCAAAGCCTACACATTTTACCTTATGCTCTTTAAACCAATTTGCTGTTTCCTCATTTACAAAAAGTCTTTTATCTTTTTCGGTATTAGTATCTTTTGTAAATGGCTCTAATCTATAAGAGGAATCTATAATAACAATGTCCCCCTCTTTTACATTTTTTGCCTCTCTATCTAAATCAGCAGCTGTTATATGTGCATTAGGTGCTACACTTTCCTTAAAATCAACATAAACTGCTCTACCAAGAAATGTAGTAAGAGGAAGTTCCATAACTCCCGGCCAATTATCATCATGATGATAAGGACATTCACAATGTGTTCCTAAATGACTCGTAATATCTACTATGGTATGAAAATCAGGGATTGGACCACCTGTATTAAATCTAAACAAATGACATCTTCTTGTTTCTGTTGCAGGATCTAATTTCTTTGATAAATCAATAAGTCTTAAACCATTTCCTAAATCATATACGTTTTTCATTTTTATCTACCTTTCTTTGTTAAGCTCTAACTTTTATAACTACTTTTTTTACTTGAGTTGGACTTTCCAATGTACAACTGGGAAGATGAGCATCCTCAGGTGCTACAACTATCATATCTTTCGGCTTTAAAATAACATATCCAAAAGCTTTTGGATTTTCATAAAATATTATGTCATTTTCAGAACGCCTTTCAACTTCTTTAAGCTCTTTTCTATTACATATACCAAAAAGTTCTACTCCCTTTATAAGGTACTGTATATCAAAGAAAATGTCATGTGCCTCAAACTTCTTTTCTTCCTTTGGTACTGTTGTATACTCCTGTATATTTGCTACAACGTCTTCTCCCATTATAGAGTATTTGCCAACAGCTAGATTTTCTAAATCATTTTCCCTAAGCCATTTATACGCTGCAACAAATCTTTCATTTAAATAATTATACTTTTCAACTGTTTCAATATCTGAAAAAAACATATTTCCCCTTTCTTTTTAGCAATGTAATTTTATGAAATATCTACAATATCCATATTTCCATTGGAAATGTCAACTATTTGTTGCCATATCCTCTCATCTACATTAATCCCCTCTATTTTACTAAGTTTTCTTCTTTCCTTAGTATTTTCTCCGGGACATTTTACAGGCCTATTCTTATCAATAGGGTGTGAGCTGTCTGCTCTTAAAACTCTCTTATCCCACATTTCTTGAATATCTTTCCTTACTCCGAATAAATATGGATCAATAGCTATAAATACTTGACAGCAACCTGTACAACAACCTCTTTTCTCATCATCTAGGTCTGCTCCTGTCTTACCATTTGCAAGGGCTGCCGCAAGCAAATCTAAAACTATTGCCATAGAAGTTCCTTTCCAATATCCAGTTGGCATTATTCTATTACTTTTTTCTATGGCAGCAGGATCTGAGGTAAGGTTGCCCTCATCATCAAATCCCCCAGGGTAAGGCAACATTTTCCCTGCTAATCTATATACTCCAATTTTACCATAAGCATATTGACTCATAGCCATATCTAAAATTATTTCGCCATTTTCCCTAGGAACTGCCATACAAAACGGATTGTTTCCAACACCTATCTCATCACTTCCCCACATAGGCATACAACTTTCAGTAGCAAT
This sequence comes from uncultured Lachnoanaerobaculum sp., assembly GCA_937925515.1. GTDB lineage: Bacteria > Bacillota > Clostridia > Lachnospirales > Lachnospiraceae > CALALP01. The sequence continues at coordinate 11,787 of CALALP010000043.1, forward strand.
AAAACATATACCAATCATATCATTTTCTGCCATTTGCCAAGCATACGTTCCACCACGCATCCAATGAGTTGTATTTTTAATTGTTACTAGTCCAAGCCCATGTTCTTTTGCTAAACTTACTGCTCTATCTGCACAAAACAACGCATTTGTGATACCTGCTCCTAAATTACCGTCATAATTTTCTGCAATGCCTTTTGCACTTACTAGTGTTGCCTCGCCCCTAGGATTTACCCAACCTTTTTGTATATACTCAACAAAGCGAGGAACTCTATTGCAACCATGGCTTTCAACTCCGTCAGCACTTGACTCTGTATGAATTTTAGCACAGATACTTGCTTTTTCCTCATCAAGTCCTGCATTTAAAAGTGCCTTTTTAATGGTGCTTTCAACAACTTCAAATGGTATCTTCACAACTATCTCCTTTCACTGTATTTGCATACTCTATCATTTCCTCATATAATCCATTTGCCTCTTCCTTAGAATATCCGTATACAAGCAAAACATCTAAAAGATACGGCGAATATTCTAATTCTAAGTAATGATAAGCAAAACTCATTGCTGCAATCTCACTTAATGCCACTAAACAGGAAGTATAATGAAAAGAACCTATTGACCAAAGTTTAATTTTTTCAGTTTTTGTATAAATCTCCTGTTTATTTTTTTCCTCAATGCTATGAAAAATTTCATGTAAAAGCAGTACATCGCTTATGTCTACATTTCCAATAATATCTTTAATGTCATCTTCCTTAATATAATTTTCTACTCGCTTAATTGCATCTAAGTAAATTCTTATATTATTCGGTTCACGAAACTCTGCAAATAATACTCTATCTGTTTTTTCAGGCATATCAGGATATTCCACATTTAGATTCATTTTACTTGCAAGAGCTTTTGGGGAAATGTCTTGATACTTAAGCTTAGTCTTAATAGCCTGCTCCTTACCACATTTCCAAGATTCTTCCATATATCTTTTTTGGCTTTCTTTTGAAACTCTACCTCTAAGTGGTTCACTTGAAAATGCATAAACATACCAATCAAGCACAGGTATTTTATTTAATTCAAAAAGCATTTCAGACAGTTTTCTTTTACCAAAATCAGGTCTTTCATATAAACTTTCCCTTTGTTTGCCAAATAATCCCTCCATTAGTGGCTTTAGATTAAATTCCGACATTTTGCCTCCCATTACACATTGGTAACTGATGCAATAATAATTACTTCTTCATTAGAATCTCTATCATCTAAATCGAGAGCCATTAAAAGATATATTTGCTCTAAATCTACTGCTGAATAATCACTTACCCTAGGTCCATAGCATACAAAATAGTCAGGTCTAAGCACTGAGTCTGTTTTAAATACAGCTTGTTCTTTCCACATTTCCTCAACAACTTCTCTATACTCAGATACCTTACACTTTCTTACAGCTGCACTTGAACATTGAACTCTTATAAAACCTTTTTTATCTATAATTCTAACTGCATTATTATCTTTTTTACTTGCCTCAAATACATAAAAGTTATCAGTTTTTTCTACAAGTTTTATATCTTTGCTGTCCTTTTCGAAATCTTTTGTTGCAAGTTCTAATGCCTCGGTTTCATCACATTCTTTTAAAAGGTCAGTAGTCTTAACTTCAGTAGAACCTGTTGCTATTGCTGTAACCTTTCCTGTTTGGGAGTCAATCTCTACATGCACCTCCACTGTTTCAGGGTCAGCTCCGGAACTTACAGCACTGTCTATTGCCTCTTTCTTTAAGTCCCTTATATCTTCCTGTGTTGGGTTAGGTATAATTCTTTCCACTACATCTCTAACCATTGCAAGTGCAACACCGATTGAAGATATAACTTCTGCATTTGTAGGAATATCATATTCAAGCCCTAATTTTGAGGCACAATATGGAACTAGAGAGGCAGCTCCACCACCACACCCTACAAGTTTCATAGCATCTTTATCAAGCTGATATTTGTCTGCAAGCATGTTTATACAAGCTGATACCTTTTCATAATCTTTTTCAAGTATTTTGGTTGCAAGTTCCTCAACTGTAATACCTAATTTATCTGCTACAGGTTGCATAGCTTTTCTTGCTGAATTTGCATTTCCATGTGCAAAATATTTTTCGTCTACAAGCCCAAGCACATTGGCTGCATCTGTATTTGTAAAACATATTTTCTTGCCACTTGCAAGCCTTAGTATACAATAATCAGCAGGGTCTTCAGGTTTTGGACTTATAAGTTCTATCTTAGGATTTACTATTTCCTCCTCAGGGGTAAAGCAAGCGTATTCACAACCTGCAATATGTGCTGAACGAGGTCCTACATCTACAACATCTGTATCACTGATTCTAACCATTGAACCCCCTGCACAACCAAGGATTCTTACATCTAAAGAATTTATATATGTATCATGTCCACCTATCTTAGCATAATCAACTCCCGGTCTACCATTTTTAATTACACCGATATTAGTTGTTGTGCCTCCAACTTCAAAATAAATAGCATTTGATGCACGAAGATACATAAGTGAACCCATTACAGAGGCGGCAGGTCCGGAAAGTGCAGTGAGTATCGGGCGTTTTCTCATCTCATTTATTTCCATAACGCCACCGTCGCCACGCATTATCATAAGTGGAACTTTAACCCCTGCTGAGTGAACTGAAGTTTCTGTTGCATCTGCTGTTCCCATCATTTTTGGAAGTATGGACGCATTTATAGCAGCTGTTCTTGTACGCCTTGTAAGTCCATAAAGTTTTGTAATATCAGATGCCATTGTAACAGGTAGCCCCTTTTTGTATGCAAGGTCATGTATTCTTTGCTCTTCCTCCATGCTGTCTACGCCAAATGCCATAGATGCAACAATTACTTGAGTTCCCTCACTTAAAAGTTCCTGTATATTTTGATTTATAGTTTCATCAGTAAGTTGTTTCTTTTTTATAAATGTATTGAGCACCTTTATTTTTCTATCAACTTTTGGGTCTAGCACTATATCCTTTATTGCAAGCTGTCTTTTGGCAAGGAAACCCTCAAGGCCTCCCCCTGCAATACCAATAACACCTACTTTTGCCACATCTCCCTCTATAAAGGCATTTGTAGCTTGAGTAGTTGAATGTGCTACGAAAACTACATCTTCAGGTGCAATGTTAAAGTTATTAAGACAATTTCTAAAACTTTGTACAACTCCGGTTGCCACACCTTTTTCATCATCATGAGTGGTCTTTACCTGACTTTTTCCAATAATTTCATGTGTCTTATTGTCTATTGCCACACATTTTGTATATGTACCCCCTACGTCAATACCCATACGGACTTTTCTGCGTTCCATAAATCTCTGCCTTTCTTAGTACTATTATTTAACTGTTGATAAAAGCCAACCTGCTCCAAGACTTCCAAGCAAAATAAAGGTTGCAACATATTGTAAAATACCTGCAAAATATGCATTAGGAATTGAAAGCTTTAAGAAGTCCTTTGATTCAACCTTAGTATATGCAAGTCCCCAAGCAACCCAAGATTGAGTAATACATGAACCTATATTAACTGTTATTGTTGGGATTGCAAAAATTGCATATAAAAATGGAACTGAAAAATCTCCGATATTCATTAAAACACCAAGAGTTGCAGCACCACAACCGACTAATGTCATAGGCCCTCTAAAAAGTCCCATAAATAAAAGTACTGCAAAAACAATGCAAAGTACTAATTCATTTTTAGGGAATACTCCACCTAAAAGAACCTTAAAATAAGGTGCAGCATAAGATGCCACTTGATTAAACATTGGTAATGTTAAAAGGAAACCTACAAGTGGAGCAGTATCTACAACACCGTCATAATAAAGTTTATTTACTAACTGACAATTCTCCTTAAAACTTCCTTTCATTTTCCCACAAAGAAATAGAGCAAGAAAACCTGCAATTACAAATCCACCAATAACTGAAAAATCTAACCAAATCTTTAAAACTACAGGTACTATTGGTAAAAAAAGTGTATAAAAAGGAGCATTCTTAGTATCAGTTCCTCTGTTTACTCTTGCCGCCCATGCATGTGAAGTTTTGGCTCTTGTAAGATAAATTCCTGAAAGTATTGTTGTGGTAATTAACATTATAATAAGTGCAACATATCCAAAGTGTGCCGCATACCAACCAAGTGTAAACTCAGGCATCTGTTCAGGTGTTATAAAGAAAGCTCTATATTGAGCAAAGTTTACAGGATTAAGGAAAATGCCTGCTGCAACAGAACCCATAAATGAGAACATTGCAATAGCCTTTGGTACACCCAAAGACATAAGAATTGGTAATACAATAACGCCGATTGCTATAACAGGGCCTGCACCGGTCATAGCAGTAAATATAATAGCTGTTACAATATTTAATAAAGTAATTGTAACCATAGGTCTATCGCCACCAAGTTCCACTGTTTTACGAATAAGAGTGGATGCAATGCCTGTTTCCATAAGTACACGACCAAACCATGCACCCCAACAAACATTTACAAGTGTAGTTCCCCAACCCTCGGGAGCAGATTGATAAATCTTATTTAAAGCTGCTATAACATCTTTTAAACTTTTGAAATTAAGAATTTCATTTGACTCTAAAAAGCTTGCACTTGCTCCAAGTGTTCCTCCAAATGCAAATATAGTCCAAACTATTGAAATGATTAAAAAGCCAATCATCAAGTTATGGCCTGAAATACAATACCATGCTAATGCAAAAAAAGTTAGAAGTAGAATTACTCCAATAATATACTCCATGTTTTCCTCCTGAGATATTAACCTAAATTTTAGGAGCTAACAGCCCCATATAGTCTTTTATGTTCCTTTTAAATACTTAATTCAATGATTACTTAAATTCTCAAACCATAACATTATCCCCTTTCATATTTATTTTACTTAAAGAGCAATATCCTAAAACTATTGCTCAAAATAATCCCCATAGATACTACTTAATGCGTCAGTGGCTACTAATAATCCACTATAACGATTTGAACATAGTAAAGTTGCAGAGTCATATTGACAGTTGTTAATCTGGTCTGTTAAAAGTCTTATTTCCACAAGTCTATTTTCCCATGCACTCAAAGATGAGGCATAAAGGCTATAATTATATGTACTATATCTCAATGTACTTACTCTTAGTAAATCACAATCCATTTTACTAAGAAATGAATAGGCATATTCTCTATTACATTCTCTTGCCAAGCTATTATAAAATTCCCATTCTAATTGTACTTGTGCTAATGAATCTTTTAACTTTGCCGCATCTCTAATTTTTTTAGCACTCTCATTTACAAGTTTTAGTTCATCTCCATTTTTTCTTTTGTTTACAAGTTCCATAAGTATTGCCTGCTCTAAAATCAAATGTGCATGAGATGATTCTCTTATCATATTTTTACTAATTGCATTAACAACAGAACCTTTTTGTGGCAAGGTAGTAAGATAGCCCTCTTCTGAAAGTGAAGTAAGAATATTTCTCACTTGTGGTCTGCCAATCCCCTCTTCTAATGCAATAGAATTTTCGCTTAGTTTATCATTTGGCTTAAGTTCCAATGATATAAGTTTATTTTTTAGTTTTTTATATAAGTCGCTCATATCTTACTCTAAAAATTGTTTACAAGTTTAGTTAGCTATTAGAGAGATAGTAACATATATATAATTTATAATCAAGTGTTTTGTATTTATTCTAAAACAATTTTATTTAATATAGGTGTGTATATCGAGAAAAGTGCTATTGTGTCAATATTTAAAGTATGATATAATTTAAAATGGAGGAAAAAGCAAGCCTATATATTGCATACAAGATATTTATTTGCAAATTTAGGTAATAAGAAATATATGAGTATACAAAATCAACTAATCAACTATACCAATAAAAAATTAATAACAAAACGCCCCTCAGAAGATACTAGACAGTATGTGTATAGACTTCTAAGTACACTTATTTTAAATATGATACTTATACCCGGTCAAAGAATGAATGAGCAAGAGCTTTCTGCATTTTTAAATGTAAGTCGAACTCCAATACATGATTCTTTTCCTATGCTTGCTAGAAATAATCTAGTGGATATTATTCCTATGAAAGGCTCTTTTGTTTCAAAAGTTGATAAAGAAAGAATAAAAGATTCTATTTGGCTTAATGAAAAGATGTGTATATCAATTATACAGGGGATATTTATTTCAGATGCAAGTAAATCAGAACTAGATATATTGTCTGAAATACTTTCACAACTTGAGTATAATCGCATACATGGAGATATTTTTCGTACTTCTCGCTCTTTAGCACAATTTTATCGCCATTTATTTATACTTGGGGGAAATTTTGAGATTATGTGGGAGTCGCTTTATGAATTTGAGGCAGATCTTTTTAGACTTTATTCATTGGCTATTAGAAACTCGAGATTTGGTGTAGATATATGTAGAAGTTTTCATTTGCTTACTAATGCACTTTTAGAACGTGATAATGACCTTGCTTGTAAGATATTTCATTCGCACATGCAAAAAGTGCTTAGTATGGTAGAACCTATAACAGCTGATAATCCTAAACTATTTAATACAAAATTGATTTAAGAAAGGAATTAATATGATTTTTGGAAATGTAAATAATGAATTTTTTGCAACTCAATGTAAGTTACTCCCTAAGCCTCTTGCAGCTGCCTTAAGTTTCTTAAAAAGTACTGATTTGGTAAATGCTAAAACAGGCAAGTTTGAATTAAAACTAGGAGATAGTGATTGCATACTTCAAGTACTTGACCTTAATACTTCTCCTAGAGAAGGTTTACGCCCTGAAATACATAGAAAATATATAGATGTTCAGTTTCTTGCAGCAGGTACTGAAAAAGCCGCTTTTTTTAATGATGATAATACATTAGAAGTTGATGAGGATTTATTAAATACTGAAAGAGATATACTTTTTTATAAGAACTCTGATACTAAGGAAAGTACTATTTATTTTACTGTCGGCACTTTTGCTTGTTATTTTCCGTGGGACGTGCATGTCCCTGCTATTTGTGTAAATGGAATCTCAAGCCCTATAAGAAAAATAGTAATTAAAGTTCCACTTAAGGATTGCTTAGAGTAAGGCTTAAATTATTTTTTTGGTTGCAGAACTAATTTTGCGAATATTTCTATCTTATTTGTTCTCTATTGGAAAATAAAAAATATATTTATTCATTGTTATAATGATTTGTCCCCCATAGGGGGGGAACAAATCACATAAGGGAGAGATTTCCCCCTAAATAACTATCTTAAAACTCCCAAAGATTAAACCATATTATTTAATTGTTGATAACAACCAACCTGCTCCAAGACTTCCAAGTAAAACAAAACATGCTACATATTGTAAAATACCTGCAAAGTAAGCATTAGGAATTGAAAGCTTTAAGAAATCTTTTGATTCAACCTTGGTATATGAAAGTCCCCAAGCAACCCAAGATTGCGTAATACATGAACCTATATTAACTGTTATTGTTGGGATTGCAAAAAGTGCATATAAAAATGGAAGTGAAAAATCGCTTATATGTATTACAACTCCAAGTGTTGCAGCTCCACAACCGACTAATGTCATAGGCCCTCTAAAAAGTCCCATAAATAAAAGAACTGCAAAAACAATACAAAGTACTAAATTATTTTTTGGAAATACTCCACCTAAAATAATCTTAAAGTAAGGTGCTGCATAAGATGCGACTTGATTAAACATTGGTAAAGTCAAAAGAAAACCTATAAGTGGAGCAGTATCTACAACACCGTCATAGTAAAGTTTATTTACTAACTGACAATTCTCCTTAAAACTTCCTTTCATTTTCCCACAAAGAAATAGAGCAAGAAAACCTGCAATTACAAATCCACCAATAACTGAAAAATCTAACCAAATCTTTAAAACTACAGGTACTATTGGTAAAAAAAGTGTATAAAAAGGAGCATTCTTAGTATCAGTTCCTCTGTTTACTCTTGCCGCCCATGCATGTGAAGTTTTGGCTCTTGTAAGATAAATTCCTGAAAGTATTGTTGTGGTAATTAACATTATAATAAGTGCAACATATCCAAAGTGTGCCGCATACCAACCAAGTGTAAACTCAGGCATCTGTTCAGGTGTTACAAAAAAAGCTCTAAGCTGAGTGAAAAGTACAGGATTAAGATAAACTCCTGATGCAACAGAACCCATAAATGAAAACATTGCAATAGCCTTTGGCACACCCAAAGACATAAGAATAGGTAACACAATAACGCCGATTGCTATAACAGAGCCTGCTCCCATCATAGTTGTAAATATAATAGCAGTTACAATATTTAGTAATGCAATAGTTATCATAGGTCTATCGCCACCAAGTTCAACAGTTTTACGAATAAGTGTGGAGGCAATACCTGTTTCCATAAGTACACGTCCAAACCATGCCCCCCAACAAACATTTACAAGTGTAGTTCCCCACCCCTCAGGTGCAGTTTGATAAATCTTATTTAAAGCCAACATAACATCTTTTACCTTAGCAAACTTAAGAATTTCATTTGCCTCTAAAAAGTTTGCACTCGCTACAAATGTCCCTCCAAATGAAAGTACAGTCCAAACTATTGAAATGATTAAAAAACCAATCATTAAGTTATGACCTGAAATACAATACCATGCTAATGCAAAAAAAGTTAAAAGTAAAATTACTCCAACAACATACTCCATATTTACCTCCTAAAATATTATTTAATACCTTTTAATCACTTGTAAACAAATAAAAATTGTTTACAAGTTTGATTAGTTACTAGACAAATAGTAACATATATTGTTTTTATAATCAATACTTTTGTAGCTATTTTAGTATAATATAACTATTAAGTAATAAATATTTGTGTAAAATCACAAATTTAGACTTATATAATATTTTGGAGTATTGGTACATGAAAAGTGGGGTTTGTCCTCGCCGACGGCGAGGACAAACCCCCATAATCTCTAACCTATAACATCTAAAATCTGCTTAATATCTTTTCTTCCAAACATAGGTTTATTATCATCTACAACCATACATGGTACACTCATAACTTGGTATTTATCCTTAAGCTCCGGAAAATGATTAAGGTCATAAACATCAACATTTACTTTATCATTTAATGATGCCACTCTTTGAGCTGCTACTACCAAATCAGGGCAAACTGTACAAGTAAGCGAAACTATAAGCTTGATTTTAACCTCTCTATCTATTGCCTTTATTCTTTCTTTAATTTCCTCATCAATAGGTTGCCCCGGACCTGAAACATTATAAAGACCTAATATAAATGAAGTAAACTCATGACCTCCCGGAACGCCATGAAAAGCTAAACCTGAATAACTTCCATTTTCTCTATACACCATAACACAAGGAGTTTCCTTAGTTTCATTTGAAATTTCAACACTTAATTTATCTGTTTGTTTAGCAAGTTCAGTCATATAATTTTTAAGTTCAGTAGATACTTCTTTTTCATCAAGACTTAATCTAAGTATTAACTTATTTTCCATTCTGGCAAATACTGTATTTAATTGTGCAAGCATTTCATCAGTGAATAATGCTCCCTCATCAGAACTTGACTTTTCAACTATTTTCTTAGGAGTTGAATGTAGTGCTGTACTTCCCTCTCTTACCGGTTTATCAGGTACAATGCCTGTCTTTTTCTGCATTTTTGATACATATTTTTCAAGCTCTGTAGCTGCAAGTGCACCGTCCCCTGTCGCTGTTACAACCTGTCTAAGTGGCTTTATACATACATCTCCTGCTGCAAAAAGTCCGTCAACATTTGTCATCTGTGTAGAATCAGTAATTACATAGCCAAATTTATCTAAATCTGCCACTCCTTTTATAAGTTCAGTAGCAGGCTTATATCCTGCAAATACAAACACTCCAAAAGTATCATCATTTGTTTTATATTCAAACTCTTCTCCTGTTACATTATCTTTCCACACAATATGCCTTAGTACACTATCTCCCTCAACCTTTACTACTTCTTTATTATAGTAAATGTCTATATTAGGATTATTTTTTGCATTTTCAGCAGTTGCCTTTGCACATGTAAAGTCATCTTCTCTTATTAACATAGTAACATGTTTTGCATATTTAGTTAAGAATACACTTTCTTCAGCTGCTGCAAAACCTCCACCTAGTACAAATACCTCCTTACCTCTAAAGAATTCTCCGTCGCAAGTAGCACAATATGCCACGCCATGTCCTTTAAACTCTGCCTCGCCCTCAAAGCCAATCATTCTAGGGCTTGCACCTGTTGCAAGTAACACTCCAAATGCCTTTAAAGTTCCTTTGTCAGTTTCAACTTCCTTTATATCACTATCAAGTTTAAGTTTTTTTACTTCTGAGAGCATAAACTCAGCACCAAAATTTTGTGCTTGCTTTCTCATTCCCTTTGTGAGTTCCTCTCCACTTGTCATTTCAATCCCCGGATAGTTTACTACCTCAGAAGTTATTGTTATTTGTCCACCAAACTTTTCTTTTTCAACTACAATTACTCTATAACATGCTCTTGCTAAATATATCGCAGCAGTAAGTCCGGCAGGACCTCCACCTACTATGACTACATCATATAAGTTATTCATCTATGTTCTCCTATCCAAAATTTATTATAAACAGTTCCATATTTCTAACTAATGTCTAGGGGTTTCCTCGCCACCGGCGAGGAAACCCCTATTATACAAAATATAGGTATATCTAAGAATCAAAACAACTACCTAAATTAATAGGGCTGTACTAGAAATTATATGGTGAAAAAGGAAAGAGAAGTAAAAATCCAATAATAAATTTCTAAAAACAGCCCTAGAACTACAATATTAAAGTTGTCCTACAAGGTCAAGACTAGGCTTAAGTGTCTTAGCTCCCGGTTGCCACTTAGCAGGGCAAACCTCATCGCCATGCTCATAAACAAACTGACAAGCTTGAAGTTTTCTAAGAAGTTCCTCTGCATTACGTCCTACATTTCCTGCATTTACCTCATAAGCTACAATCTTTCCCTCAGGATTTACAATAAATGTACCTCTTTCTGCAAGCCCACTCTCCTCTATAAGAACCTCAAAGTCCTTTGAAAGTACATGTGTAGGGTCTGCAAGCATAGGATACTCTAACTTTGAAATTCTTTCTGAATGGTCATGCCATGCCTTATGTACAAAATGAGTATCAGTAGATACTGAATAAATCTCGCAATTTGCTGATTTAAACTTATCATATACATTTTGAAGATCCTCAAGCTCAGTAGGGCATACAAATGTAAAATCAGCAGGATAAAAGAAGAATACACTCCATTTTCCTAATACATCTGCCTTTTTAACAGGCTTAAAATCATTGTTTACAAATGCTGTAACACTAAAATCTCCAATTTCTTTATTAATTAATGACATATCAATCTCCCTTCATTTATTATAAAATTAATTTATTTCTAATATTGCAAAGAACAAAATATTATTTACGGAATGTGTTTTAATCACAAGAAAGATAATAGCATACAATCTTTTAAAATACAAGTAGTAATTATTATTATTTTTGATATTAAGATTTTTAGAGTAGATAGATAATTTGTTGTCAAAAAACAGATGCAAATTTTCAAACCTTTTTGACTTATATAAATACAAAATAGGCTTTAAGCTTGAATTTAACTACTTAACAGGGGTGCTCCTTGCCGTCGGCAAAGAACGCCCCTGTTAAATTGAGATTATATAGAATTAATAAAAAGACTTATTCTAATTACTGAATCCAAGCACCATTTTCATTTACCCTATAATTATCAGGTGTTTGTTCAGATTGATACATACTTCCATAAGGTCTATTTTGAATATTCGCAGTAGGATTTAAGTAATAATAAACTCCATTCACTAAAGTCCAACCTACTTGCATTGCACCACTGTTTTGATCAAGATAATACCATTTTCCTGATACCAACCTTTTGCCATTGCACCATACGAACCATTATGAGTTTCTAATAAGTAATACCATATACCACTAACATTTATCCAACCTGATTTCATAATATTATTATCATCAAAATAATACCAATCCTCTCTTGTTTGACCATTAGCAGTATAACTTAAATATGCCCAGCTCTTAACTCGTTCGCCATTAGCCAGCTTAAATACCCACTGACTTTTATCAGCATTTACCTTGGACTCTTCTATATGAATCTGACCAAGTAGAACTATCTTGAGCCACAACTTCAGGTGCAGGATTTGTCTTATATCCGGTAAGAACCGGAACAGGAATATTTATAGCTGTTGAAGTTGTATTCATCTTTACTGAAATATAGGTCTGAGTATTTGGTGCAGTACCTACTACATCTTTATAAAGTACATTTGCAGTAGTTGGCACTGTACTTGAAATTGCAGAGCCAAGTTTATCAATTACCTTTTGTGTAATATCTGTACCGTCTGAATCTTGATACTTAACAGATACAGTATTTGAAAATGCAGGGTTAGGTACATAATTATATGTAACATTGACATTTTGATTTGGCATTTGTCCTATTAGCTTATTATTGCTATCAAAGCCAAGTTTAGTATAAGTTCCTGTAATATCTCTATTTGGCACTAGCTTTTTAATTACATTATTATGTTCATCAACAAAGTTACCTGAAGAATTAGGTACACCTTTTGCAAATGTTATACTAACCGGTTTTGTAGTTGAAATCACATATCTTGGAACTGCCGGTGCAGTTGCCGTAATTAAATCAGCATTTGGTGTTATCTGAGTTGCAAGTGTAGAAGTATTTTCATACACTGAAAGATAACCGTCTGCTGTAATTCTTCTTGTACTTAAAACAGGTGTATGTGTTGGAGTAGGAAGATAAGCTCCTGTAACAGCAGTTTCATTTGCATAAATATTATCTCTTACTCTAATATTAAAATCTGTATTCTCATCAACATCATATTTCCATAGTTTCCCTCTAACCTAAACTTATGTTAATCTCCTTTATTTTTTTCACTCTACTATTAAACCTATTAAATAATAAGTTAAGTTTTACCTATGTTTACTTTTATTGCCGTCGTTTCATTTTAAGCTACCCCCATACTCTAAATTTTTACTTTGCTACAAATTTAAATAATATTTACTAGCTACATTTTTAACTAAATTACAGAATATTTACAGATATATTAATGATACTCTACTACTATTCTAATATTTTTTAAGTTTATTTTAAATTTTTCTATTTATGTAACTATTTAATTATTATGCTATCTATTTTCTTTTGATTATAGGTGTATTTTTTTCTGCAATAAAAAAAGGGCACTACCTAATGGTACTCCCCTAAATATTATTACTAAATCTCATCAATACCCAATACAACATTAATTATATCTGATATACTTTTCATATTTTTTCCTACCACTCATTCTAAATATTTACCTTAAGAGTTTGCGTTCCTCTTTAGACTGAAATACATAATATTGTTTACATATTACTTACTTCATTGTTAAGATAGATTAATCTATAAATCAGTGTTTTATTTATGTCAAATTGTATAAAATCAATCTTATTTTTGTGCAAATACTATATTTTATTTAGTTTAAAATAAAAAAACTGATAATAAATACTCTCTCAAAGTTCTATTATCAGTTTTTTATATTTTTTGATTGTGGATATTACAAACAATCTTGCAATACACACATAATTAACTCATCTTCTTTTTCCTAAAATATAGTCCCTCTGTTGTAGTGATATTTTGAATGTTTTCTAAAATATTCTTACTCCTACAGCCCTTTTGCTACTTTAACAACATTTTCCACTGTAAAACCAAATTTCTTAAATAAGAGATTTTGTGGGGCACTTGCTCCAAAACCTTTCATTGCAACCACTGCACCGTCAAGTCCTGTATATCTTTCCCAACCAAAGCCTGAAAGGGCCTCTATTGCAACTCTCTTTCTAACTGAATTAGGAAGTACACTCTCCTTATACTCCTTACTTTGCTCCTCAAATAAATCCATACAAGGCATACTTACAACTCTTGCATCAATATCATCTTTAAGAAGTTCTTCCTTTGCCTTAAGTGCAAGTTCCACTTCAGAACCTGATGCCATTAAAATCATATCAGGTACTTCTTTCTTAGAATCACTAAGCACATATCCACCTTTTAAGGCATCTTTTCCACTTCCCTCAAGCTGAGGTAAATTCTGTCTTGTAAGTATTATTCCTGTCGGAGTATTTTCAGACTTCATAGCAGTATACCAAGCAGCGATAGTTTCTCTTGCATCAGCAGGTCTAAAAGCATAGAAATTAGGTAATGACCTAAGCATTGCAAGTTGTTCGATAGGCTCATGTGTAGGTCCGTCCTCTCCTACTCCGATAGAATCATGTGTAAATACAAATATTGTAGGTATTCTCATTAATGATGAAAGTCTTGCCATAGGTTTTGTATAATCACTAAATACAAAGAATGTAGCACAATATGCCTTTAGTCCACCATGCAAAATAATTCCATTTGTTTCGGCAGTCATTGACAACTCTCTTACACCAAAATGAATGTTTCTGCCTGAATAGTTCTCACTTCCAAAATAGTCCTCTTTATCCATAACAGTTTTGTTTGACGGAGAAAGGTCGGCAGAACCTCCTATTAGATTAGGGAAAATGTCTTTTAATCTATTAATTATACTTCCTGAAATATTTCTAGTTGCCTGCGGCTTATCGTCCCACTCCCAAAACTTATCTAAATCAATTTCATCATAATTTGGCTTACCGAAATATTTGTCCCAAAGTTCTTTTTTCTTTGGAAAGCGACTCTTATATTCATCAAAAAGTACATTCCACTCATACTCTTTTTCTTCAAGTCTATTGGTAAGTTTATTATAATGTTCATATACATCAGCCGGCACATAGAAATCTTCTAATGATTCCCAGCCTAGATTTTCTTTCATTGCAATTATATTATCTTTTCCTAAAGGCTCTCCATGTGCTGCTGCCTTACCCTGTTTTAAAGGACAGCCAAAGCCGATTTCTGTATTAATTTTAATAAAGCTAGGTCTATTTTTTTCAGCCTTAGCCTCACTTATCGCCTTGGCAATAGCTGATAAGTCATTTCCATTTTCCACTTCAATAGTTTGGAAACCAAATGCCTGCATGCGTTTAACAACGTCTTCAGTAAAGGCAACATCTGTGCTACCCTCTATTGTTATATTATTTGAGTCATACAAAACTATTAATTTACCAAGTTTTAATGTTCCTGCAAGTGAAAATGTTTCTGAGGAAATGCCCTCCATCATACAGCCGTCGCCACCAAGCACAAAAGTATAATGATCAATTACAGGAAAGCCGTCTTCATTGAATTTAGCTGCCAAATGTGCCTCAGCCATAGCCATTCCTACTGCCATTCCCATTCCTGCTCCAAGTGGTCCAGTGGTTGCCTCAACCCCTACTGTATGACCATATTCAGGGTGTCCCGGAGTGAGTGAATCTAATTGTCTAAAGTTTTTTAAATCTTCTATAGTCAAACCATATCCAAATAAATGTAGTAAAGAGTACAAAAGCATTGAACCATGCCCTGCTGATAAAATAAATCTATCTCTATTTATCCAACCAGGATTTTTAGGATTATGTTTCATTTGATTTGCCCATAGCTCATAACTTATTGCCGCCGCTCCGAGTGGTAACCCCGGATGTCCTGAATTTGCCTTTTGTACACCGTCTGCTGACAAAACTCTTATTGCATTTACTGCTTTTATTTCTATGCTCATAAAATCTCCTTTTGAATACATAAAAGAAGACCTCGCAAGCTTGTAACCTTACAAAGCCTCTTTTTGTTATTATTTAGTTAAATACTGCTTTATAGTCTGCTTGAAACTTTTCTATTCCCTTATCTGTAAGTGGGTGTTTAACCATTTGCATAAGCACTTTATAAGGAACTGTTGCTATATCTGCTCCCATTTTAGCACATTCTAAAACATGTAAAGGGTGTCTTACTGAGGCACATATAACTTCACAATCTATTTCATTGATACCAAATACATCTGTAATATCTCTAATAATTTGAAGTCCGTCAGTTGCAATATCATCAAGCCTGCCAAGGAATGGAGATACATAAGTCGCACCTGCTCTTGCGGCAAGTAGTGCCTGACAAGCAGTAAAAATAAGTGTACAATTAGTCTTTATTCCCTCTGATTTTAAAACTTTAATAGCCTTAAGCCCCTCTGAAGTCATAGGTATCTTCACAACCATATTTGGATGAATTTTTGCAATTTCACGCCCCTCAGCAATCATCCCTTGTGCATCTGTTGTGCTTGCTTTAACTTCTCCACTTATAGGTCCGTCAACTATATCAGTAATCTCTTTGATGACCTTATTAAAATCTCTGCCCTCTTTTGCAATGAGAGAGGGATTAGTGGTTACTCCACATATAATTCCCATGTCATTTGCATTTTTAATTTCATCAATATTAGCTGTGTCGATAAAAAATCTCATTTCAATCCTCCTTATACTTTAAATAAGTTTTATTATAAAGGTAAATGACTATAATTTAAAATTTTATAAATCCTAAGATAAGAATTGCAATTACTAGTATCGGAAGAACATATGTCATATATGGTCGCATCCATTCCTTAACCTTAGGTCCATCTCCCTTATTTGCCTCTTTTACAAAATTCTCCCAGCCCCAGCCATATCTGCTTACACAAAAAAGTACAAATACAACTGAGCCACCCGGAAGTAAAATATTACTTACTAAGAAATCTTCAAAATCAAGTATACTGCTTGTGCCGCCAAGAGGGTGTAAACCACTCCATAAGTTAAAACCTAATGCACATGGTACTGATAATAATATTACAATAATACAATTTATTAGACAAGCCTTTTTCCTTGACCAACCAAATAAATCCATAGTACATGCTAAAATATTTTCAAATACTGCAAGTACTGTACTAAATGCCGCAAATGTCATAAATACAAAGAAAAGACTTCCCCAAACTCTACCAAATGCAATGTCATTAAAAATATTAGGTAATGTTATAAATATAAGTCCCGGCCCTGAATTAACTTCAACATTATAAGAATAACAGGCAGGAAAGATTATTAAACCTGCTGATATTGCTACAAATGTATCTAAGAGTGCAACATTTATAGATTCGCCTAAAAGTGCCTTTTCATTTCCGATATAACTTCCAAATATAGCCATTGCACCTATACCAAGACTAAGAGTAAAAAAGCTTTGATTCATAGCTGCAACTACTAACTTCATAAAACCTTGTTCGCTTGCTCTTTTAAAATCAGGTATAAGGTAAAATGCTAATCCCTTTGATGCACCTTTCATAAAAACTGAATTTATTGCAAGTATAACCATTATAATTAAAAGTGCTATCATCATAACCTTGGTTATTTTTTCCAAACCATTTTGTAAACCTATTGAACAGATAAAAAAGCCAAGTACTACAATAACTGCCATAAAAACTACTTGTGATACAGGATCTGCAAGCATATCGTTAAATAAATTAGCTACTGTTTTACTATTTGTACCCTCAAACTTACCTGATGCCATGTCAACAAAATATTTTAACATCCAACCTGAAACCACCGTATAAAAAAACATCAAAATATAATTTCCTGCCATAGCAAGATAGCCATGCAAAAACCACTTACTTTTACTTGGTGCAAGTTTATCATATATATGCACAGGACTTTTTCTACTTGCTCTACCCATTGAAAATTCCATAGTCATTACAGGAACTCCCATTACTATAAGGAAAAATAAATACACAAGTACAAAGACCCCTCCTCCATATTGACCTGTAACATAAGGAAATCTCCATACATTTCCAATTCCTATTGCACAACCTGCACTAAGCAGAATAAAACCAAGTCTACTTCCAAGCCTTTCTCTTTTCATATACTAAGCCCCTTTCACTATTAGAATTTTCAAATCTAAAAAAGATTTGTAGTTTAGGATAGCATAGCATTAAACTGTTGACAAGATGTTATAAATAATTCATTTATAATTTAGCCTTTTAGTTAATAATTGGTTTATAAATTATATAAAAAGTAAATAATCAATGTTATTTAGGTTAAAAATGATTGTTAAAATATATATAAGCAAAATTTCTATAAGTTAAAATTTAAACATTTTAGCTATAATTATTATTTTTTCTGACCATAGTAAGCATTAGGTCCATGCTTTCTCATAAAATGTTTTTTCTGTAAAAAATCAGGTGCAGGTTCTACATTCTTATTAATAAGTTCAGTAAATAGATTCATTTTAGCAACTTCTTCTAATACTACTGCATTATGAAATGCCTCATGTGCGTCTTTTCCAAATGTAAAAGGTCCATGATTTTTACAAAGTACCCCCGGAACATGCAATGGGTTTAAGTCTTTAAATACTTCTACTATTAAATTACCTGTATTTTTTTCATAAGCCTCTTCAATTTCATTTTCAGATAAAACTCTTGCACAAGGAATTTCTCCGAAAAAGTAATCTGCATGTGTTGTGCCATAACATGGGAGATTTCTACCTGACTGTGCCCAACTTGTAGCATAGGTACTGTGAGTATGTACAATTCCTCCTATATTATTCCAACATTTATAAAGTACTGCATGTGTGGGGGTATCAGAGGATGGATTTAAATCTCCCTCAACTTTGTTGCCGTCAAAATCTACTACTACCATATCCTCAGGCTTTAACTTTTCATAAGGCACTCCACTTGGCTTAATTACAAAAAGTTTACTTTCTCTGTCAACTCCACTTACATTACCCCAAGTAAATGTTACCAAATTATACTTTGGTAAAAGCATATTTGCCTCATATACTTCTTGCTTTAACTTTTCTAACATGTGTCCTCCCTTTATTTCTTAAATTCATATCTTGCTATTTCATCTGTTTCTCTATTAGTGGAAATGAGATATTCCCTGCCATTATATTCATACTTATAGACATTGGCTGAACCCTTACCTGAATCTATAAGAGTTGACTCTATCTCGCCCTTTTCCTTATTCCACCTAAATAATATCAAATCCATTTCCCCACGTCTATGACCTATAACGACAACCGGTTCTCCCAAAACATTACCACCAAAAATAGAATGTACAAACTCTACTTTTTTACCATAATCATAAAACTTAGTATACTTTCCATTTTGTTTCCTATAAAAGCTTATATTATCTCCATGGAAAGGTGCAATGACTACAAGCTCATCTTCTCCGTCATTATCAACGTCTACAAGCGTACAATCTGAGGCAGGAACATCTACAAGTTCCTCGATTTCCCACTCTCCTTTTTCATTTTCCGGAGGGGTAAATCTAAATACTCCATTATCACATGCTACTAGAGCTGTATCATAATCATCTTTTTTAATCATGTAAAAACCATGATTTTTTAACATATCATCTTTTATCACTTTTAGCTCAAGTTGTTTTTCATCTCCATAACTACTTAAATCATTTGGCAAAACACATGCAAGTACTTTACCTGCCTTACTCCAATCATCTCTATACTCATGACCTGATTTAATTGTACAAGCGATTAGATAATTAACCCCATTTCTATTTAAAATTCCAAATCTATGTACAAATGGTAGTTCTACCAAAACTTTTCTCTCCCAATTTCCTTTTGAGATAGGTCTTATAATCATTATTTTAGCCTCACTTGAATCATTTTGAGAGTAAAATTTATGAGTAGCAAGAAATACTCCGTCAGAATTAGGTACTTGCTGCATACTCATAACTCCTCCAGGTTCATTCCAAAGAGTATCGACTTCATTTCCGTCCATATCAAATAAAATACATCTGTCTTGCTTTTCAGCTGCCACAAGTATATAATCTTTTCCTTGATATTTTAAGGGTGCAATAGAATAACATTTTGTTAAATTAGCTAACACTTTCTTCTCTATTTTCATACTTCCTCCTGTTTGTCTAAGATGTCTGCCATAAGTTTTCTTGAAAGTTTAACTTCATCTTCCCATTTCTCATCTCCAAGATACCAAAACTCTGTAACAAATCTTCTTACTCCCATTTTAAAAGCAAGTTTAATACCTTTTTCAAAATCTACATGACCGTCGCCATAATGTCTATTCCTATAAATTCCCGGAACTGTTTCTTTTAAATGTAATGCTATAATTCTGCCCTCTCCACTCTTTATATCTTCATATAAGTCTGAGGTATAAAGCACTGCCGCATTAGTTAGATTACCTAAATCAGGATATACATTTAAATATGGAGAATTAACTATATTTACATACTTCATACTCTTTTTAACTGTATCCATAAAAGCTGTTTCCATAGTTTCAAATCCCATTAAAATCCCATATTTTGCAGCAAATAATGTTGCTTTTTTCAAATTCTTTTCAAACATTTTAAGTGTATCTTCATCAGAAGTTTCATAATAAACATCATAACCTGCAAGCTGAATAATCCTTATACCTAAATCACTTGCAAGAATAATAGCCTTTTCCATAATTTCAAGACTTCTTTTTCTTATATTTTCATCATGACTTCCAAGTGGATATTTTCTATGCCCACTTAAACACATAGAGCGAATAGGCATACCTGTTTTATACATTAAATTTACTAAGTTTTGCCTATCCTCTAGTGTCATATCAAGTCTTTCCAGTTTTTCATCTGTTTCATCAATGCTCATCTCTATAAAATCATAGCCTGCATTTTTAGCGACTATCATTTTTTCTTTCCAACTAAGTTCGCTTGGCATTGCTTTTTCATATAATCCCAACAAATATTTTTTATTCATTTATTTTTACCTGATATACTTTTACTCCTTTCTTTTTAATTGCATCAATCGCTTTTGAATCAGCCTTTTCATCAGTAATAAGATAAGTTATCTTTTCAATGTCTGCACTTACAAAACTTGAGTTTTTCCCTATTTTAGTATGGTCTGCAAGTACATAAACCTCTTTTGTGGCATGTTTAATCATCATTTCATTTATATTAACTTCTGAAAAAAATTCTGTGGTTATACCTCCCTCAGCACTTATTCCTGAACAACCCATAAATGCTTTTTTTGCATATATCGGATTTAGATTTTTAAGTGCAAAATCTCCAACCATAGAATCTTTTTGTCGTCTTAGTTCGCCACCTGTAAGTATTACATCTATTCTTTTATCTCTTGTTTGATAAATGGCTTTTCCATTGTTTGTAATTACTGTAACTCTTTTATCCTTTATATGATTGAGAATTTGTATTGCATTGCTGCTTGTATTTATAAAAAATGTATCCCCTGCCTCTATAAAATTTGCAGCAAACTTAGCAATCTTTTCTCGATACATCTTAAGTTCTTCTTTTTCATCAAAAATTAAAACTGCACCACCATGTGTTCTATTTATTATTTTTCTTGACTCAAGATATGTAAGATCACGTCTTATCGTCATCTTTGATACACCAAATTTAACAGAAAGAAGTTCAACACTTACAGAATGATTTGCTTTTAGCTCCTCCTCTATTGCTTTCCAACGTTTTTCAACATAAGACTTCTCTCTCTTTACCATTTTCTTTACCTCTGATTTTAAACTTAATCATTTATTTAAAACTTTCTCATATATGGGAAGTAATATCTTTTTATACCTTTCAATCAAAAATTTTTTATAAAATTCTTTTTGTAGGCTTGATATAACATCTAACTCCTCAAATTTTTCAGGTATATCATCAATTATCTTACAACAACTTTCTAAATTGATTTTTGGTACAACGCTTATTACTGCATTAATTAATCCCTTATCTAACTTATTGTCGCTACTTTTATCTAAACTTAAGTTTTTTAATGTCTTAACAGAGTCAACTCTATTTTCATTGTATGCATAAGGTGTTTTACCATTTAATAAAATTTGTTTGAAATTTTGCTCATCATTTAATATCTTTGAAATTTTAATGTCGTCATGCTTTAAAAAAAACTTGCACCATTATCAAATATAGGAGCTAGCTTAATCTCTCCTGTTTCTTCATTAATTAAGACACCCCAATTCCAATTATGTCTATCATTATTATTTATAAAACAGTCAACAACAAACATTTGAAAAAAAAGTTTCCAAGCATTTAAATCAAGTAGTAACTTATTATTTTCCATAACAAATAATAACTCATTTAAATCAACTTGGTCTCTACTTGTAGTAGAACTACTTATATTTTCACGCTCAATTTCTAAATTCTTTAAATAGTAGTTTTTAATGTCATGAATAGGAATCATTCTAAAACCGTTTTCATTGAAATCTTTACAAGCAACTACTACTTTATTATTATATCTTCCTAGCTCAACCTTATGTGTATCAAAGCCTAAATTTTCATATATCTTACTGCCTATGTATTCTGAAATAGGCGATGTTGTATATGGTATACCGACATTGCTTAAATTCTTAGTATTCTTAGGGAATTTTAGCATCCAATGACCATTATCAATAATGCACATCTTAGTTCCTGCATTACCACCATAAAATCTATATGCCTCTTTATAGCTATTGTAATTTTTTAATGTAATCATTTAAAATATCCTTAAGTATCTACTACTACTATTATTTTAGGAGCTGTTGCGAAATACCTATCAATTTTGCAACAGCCCCCAAAACTACATAACATCTATTATCTTAAAACTATGCTAAATCATTTTCTCTAATCTTTTGCTCTATTTCCTGCATTGACATAATGTTTCTAAGACCTATAACAATCTTACCTTTGTTTTTTGCATCATCAAACATATTTACAAAGTTTTGAGCACAAAAGATTACATCATATTGATGAGCAGCTGATTTTCCCTCTGAAAGTGAACAATGATACACCTTTCCCGGCTTAATCTCTAACTTCTTAAGTACCTTTTCCATAGTCATCTGCATCATAAGACTTGAACCTGCACCATTTGCACAACATACCAAATAATTTAAATTATCCTTTTTCATAATCTTCTCCTTATATTCAAACTTAAAGTTATAACTCTAGTATTGAATTTATGTAAATTGTACATTATTTTAAAAATTAGCAACTAACATCAATTCAATTAGTAGCTCAATATCACATTAACATAATTATATTTTATCATTTTTATATGAAATTAGCAAATTATAATATCTATTTTTTCTTTAAAGACTTTCTATGCTCTTTATAAGCCTCATAGTCCTCAGTCATAAGGAAATAACCTTTCTTATCAGCCATATACTGAAGTTGTGGAATTGCAAGAAGTCCAACAACTACAAGTACAACACCTGCGATACTTAGATATTTCATAATAACTGTTGCAATAGGCCATACCACTGCCCAGTCCCACATTCCAAGGTATCCACCATAAGCCGCCATTCCAACCCAGCCCGCTATAAATGCAGAACCGAATACTTGAACAAGACCTGAGATAAAAGGTAAGATAAGTGCTGCTTTGATTCCACCTTTTTCATTTGCAAAAAGTCCTATTGTCGCATTATCAAAGAATACAGGAACGAATCCACATATAACAAGTACAGGACTTTTTAGTAATATTAAAACTACAATAGCTATAATCTGACCTAAAAATCCCATTAAGAAACCGATAGGAACTGCATTTGCCGCTCCAAAACCAAATGCAACTGCACAGTCAACTCCCGGTACTGAACCCGGAAGAAGTTTATTTGCAATTCCCTGGAAACTTTGTGTAAGTTCAGCAACGAAAGTTCTTACACCAAGTTGTAAAATAGCAAGATAAACTGCAAAATGTAAACAAGTATTTATAACATAGAAAAGCATACTTGCTTTAGGGTCTAGGAAAGGCTTTGCTCCGTCTTTTACAAGCCCATTTGCATTGTGGGTTGTAAGATAGTCAAAACCTAATAAATAAAGTATTGCTCCAAAAAATACTATCATAAGAATTGAAGTACAAACCATGTTCTCATTAAAAATTGACATAAATCCCGGAAGTTCTATATCTTCAATCTTCTTTGTTTTCTTATCTCCCTTTCCTGAAAAGAATTTCTCAGCCAGCCAATAATTAAGTGCTACACCAAAGCTTTGCTGATGTGCCAAACAAAAACCTGCACCATCTGTAAGTTCTTGACAAGGTCTTATAGTAAGGTTTGAACCAACTGCCCAATATGCCCCAAGTATAACTGCCATTACAATAAGTATTGCCAAATTATTATCTCTAAGAAACGGTAATGCAAAAAGTATTAACCAAAAAGCTGTTGCAGACTGTTGTACTTGGACATGTCCTGTTGTAAATAATGCACGCAACTTAGTAATCTTATTAAATCTTACTAAAAAGATATTTACTAAAAATGCTATCAAAAGTAGCATCATTACATCTCCAAACTTCTTGCCAAATACTTCCTCAACTCCTGCTGTAACGGCATTTTGTCCAAAATACGGATCTATTACCATAGCATCAATATTAAATCTATCTCTAAGTCCAACTAGTACAGGTCTAAAATTACTAACAAGTCCACCTGAACCAACTGCCAAAATCAAATAACCTACAACTGCCTTTATTACTCCTGCGAGTACATCGTACCATTTCTTACCAAGAAGTATGTATCCTATCATAACTATAAGACCTATCATATATGCAGGTTGTCTTAATATATTAGTCGCAAAATATTCCCAAATTTTAAAAAACATACTCTCTCCTTTACAAGTCTTTATATTTAATTTTAAATTTCACTTTTATGCAAACTCTTCATCTATTTTAATCAAATCCTCATCAGATTCTGCCGCTACAATTTTCTCAAGTGCTTTTTCATTTGATAAAAGCTCAGATAGCCTTGACATATTATCGATGTGTACATTAGGGTCGCATGAGGCAAGTGTAAAAAATACTTTTGCGTCCATTTCAGGGTCTCCCTCATCAAAACTGACACTTTCTTCAAGTTTCATAAATGAAATTGCTGTTTTATTAACCCCTACTGCATTCTCTTGGCTATGAGGCATTGCAACTTGAGGAGCTATAACTATATAAGGTCCATATTGTTCTATACAACTTATAATCTCTTCTTTATAGTTTTCCTCAACTGTATTGTCAAGCTCAAGCACTTCGCAGCTCATTCTTACTGAATGTTTCCAATCATCTGCACTTTTTGCAAATTTAGTGTGTTTATTTTCTACAATCTCTCTAAGTAGTCCCATACTCTCTCCTATAGTAAGCTCTTGAACGGAATATTTTGTGGTGCCTCAAAGCAATCTTCAAAACCTCTTCTATAATGATATTCTCTCTTATCCTTATCAGTCGGATAAACATATTTGCCACCTACTGACCAAATAAATGGGTGGAATTTATATTCAAGTCTATCTTTTTTCATATCATATAACACTAAAATCTCATTAGTATCAGCTTGGAAGTTTGTCCATACATCATGATGAATTGGAATAACAACCTTACATCTAAGTGCCTCTGCCATTCTTAAAATGTCAACAGAAGTCATCTTATCTTGCATACCTATCGGATTCTCTCCATAAGCTCCAAATGAAACATCTATATCATAATCTTTGCCATGCTTTGCATAGTATACTGAGTAATGTGAATCTCCACTATGGTAAATGTTACCTCCCGGAGTTTTAATTAAATAATTTACTGCCTTAAGATCCATATCATCAGGGCATTTGCCTGTAAGTTCCTCTCTATCCTCTCCTGTAGAATCAGTTGTTACAAGACATGTCCTGTCAAAAGAATCAAGTGCAATAATTTCAACATCTTTAATCTTTATTTTATCCCCCGGTTTAACTACTATACATCTATCAGCAGGAACTCCCCACTTAAGCCAATAATCTACTGATTTTTGAGGTCCTATAAATGGAACAGGTATTTCTTTTCCATTCTCATCTACTGTCTTCATATCTGTTTGAATCACATGTGCTGCAAGCTCAGGACTCATGTGATCTTGATGATAATGAGTTGCTAATACAGCGTCCAAACTCTTAATAGCAAATGGATCAATTACAAATGGTACTGCTCTTAAATTAGGTTGCATTGCTCTTGCACCTATCATATTTGCCATTTGATGACCGACTGCCATTTTTCCATTGCCATGGGTTCTCTTTCCATTTCCACACCATAAATCTATTGAAATGTTTGCTCCTGCCGGAGTCTTAAACCAAATTCCTGTACAACCTAACCACCACATAGCTACTGTGTTCGGTTTTACTTCTTCGCTCTCGATTTCCTCGTTAAGCCATGTACCCCATTCAGGAAATGTCTTCATAATCCAACTTTCCCTAGTCATTTCGCTAATAACACTCATACTTACCTCCTTAAATTTAGTAAATTTTATGAAATATTTAAATTACTGTTAGCAAAACTATAACATCTTATCTGTTCTTTAACAAGACTTGTTTACGAGTCATTTCCCTTTTTATGTTCGTTTTAAGCTTTTCTATTTTTTATACAAAAACAGAAAATGATTTTTGTGTAGTTTTATGTTCATTTTTACGTTCGTTTTTGTTTTTTATGCACTAGCTATATTTTCCTTAATAATAAATTCAGTATTTTTATCTACTTTGCCTTGTTTTATAATCTAGGGGGTAATTTTATGTACAAAACAGGGGGAGTCCTCGCCGACGGCGAGGACTCCCCCATACTATCTACTATCTAATATTTATTTTTGACCTGTAATAGCCTTTCTTACAAGGTCTACCGGTATCATAGTTGCACCAAGAAGTACTACTGCAACCCAACCTACTATACCAAATGGCTCACAGCTAAACATCTGTCCAATCCACTTGAATACCTCAACCGGAACAAGAGGAGTATTTACTATAACAGCCTGTACTAAAATAATTGTAAAGAATACCTTTAAGAAGTCTTTATTTTCATCAAGACCCTTAAATATTCCAAATCCGTCATCTCTTACATTAAAGCCGTTAAATAATGCACTTATAATAAAGAGTACAAAATAACCTGTCATGTGCTGAGCATCATTTTCAAATAAAGATATAAAGAATGGATGCTTTAAGTAAACCAAACTTATAATTGTAAGCCATACTGCCATTATTAAAATCTGACCCGTCATGTTAGGGCTTACTATACTTTCATCTCTTCTTCTAGGCTTTTCAGTCATATACTTATCCATTGCAGGTTCATTTCCAAGCATCATTGCCCCTAAGCTGTCCATAACAAGATTTACAAACAATAAGTGAGTAATCTTAAGAGGTTCTTCAACTCCAAAAAATGGAGCAATAGCACTTACTAAAACTGCTGTTACATTGATTGTAAGCTGAAACTTACAAAATTTAAGTATATTATGGTAAATAGTTCTACCATAGAGTATTGCATTTTTAATAGAGTTAAAGTTATCATCAAGTATAACTATATCTCCTGCCTCCTTAGCCGCCTCAGTTCCACTACCCATAGCAAAGCCTACATCTGCACGCTTAAGTGCCGGAGAGTCATTTACACCGTCTCCTGTCATACCTACAACTAAATTCATTTCTTGGCAAAGTCTTACCATTCTTGACTTATCAGTAGGTAATGCCCTTGCAATAACTCTTATCTTAGGAATTATTTCCTTAATCTCATCATCAGTCATCTGTGCTAACTGTGCAGATGAAAGTGCCTTGTCTGTATTTTCTTTTAAAAGACCTGCATCTTTTGCTATTGCTATTGCTGTTTCAAGTCTATCGCCTGTAATCATAATTACTTGAATACCTGCATTTAAAACTTCAGCTATTGCCTGTTTTGCCTCAAGCCTTACATCATCTCTTACACCTACAAAGCCTATTATAACTAAATCATCATTGATTTCGTCCTCAACTAATTCTTTTTCAGAATATCCAAATGCAAGCACACGCATAGCTTTTGCTGCAAGTTCATCAATCTTTCTATTTAAAACATCTATATCTATGTCATGAGTTTTGCCGTTTTCATCTATATATTTTGTTGCTTTTGCAAGTAGTCTTTCAGGTGCTCCTTTGTAAAAAGTTTTTCCAAGACTGTCGATTCTTGCTTGGCTAAATTTATTTGAGGAGTTAAAGCTCTGATACTTACTTACTTCATATTCGCTACTTTCCTTAAGTGCAATATAGGTTTCTTCGCCTATAAACTTCATCATTGCTTGGTCTGTTGCATTTCCACCTATGACCTTATGTGTAGCATCATACATAGAAAGTGTATTTTTACCTATTGCTAAATCTACAAGTCCCTTTATCTTACTGTGCTTACTTAATTCATTAAGTGCAATAGAATTACTATCTCCTAAAAAGAAATCTACAACTTCAAGTGAACCCTTTGTAATAGTTCCTGTTTTATCACTAAATAATATATTAAGTGAACCTGCTGTTTCAATTCCCTGTGCTTTTCTTACAAGGACATTATGCTTTAACATACGGCTTGTATTTTGCATAAGCACAATAGAAATCATAAGAGGAAGTCCCTCCGGAACTGCACAAACTACTATAAGGATTGAAAGAAGTACTGCCTGCATAACTTGGTTAAGTATTATATCAATTCCTTGACCAAGAAATCCATTTATTCCTCCTGCAACCACTACATAGTGAACCAAGTATACAACTGCCATAACAACTGCTGCAATATAGCCAAACATTGAGATTTGGTCAGCTAGTTTTTTAAGTTTAACCTTAAGAGGAGTATCTAGTTCATCTTCCTGCATTTCCTCTGCCATTTTACCCATCATAGTCTTAAGACCGACTTTGCGAACTTCAATGACACCCTCTCCGTCAAATATAACAGCACCTCTAAATATAGAATGTTTGTCTACAAATGTATCTCCTGTAATTTCCTCAGGAAATTGAAAGTTTTCATCTGCCTCGGTCTTTAAACATTCCTCAGCCTCTCCATTTAAGGCCGCATTATTTACTTTTAAGTTGCCACTTACTAAAAGACCGTCTGCCGGAACTTTATCTCCTGATTGAAGTAGTACCTTATCTCCAACTACTACATCATCTACATCAATTACGGTAATCATACCGTTTCTGTAAACTTTACATTTATCCTTTTCAGAGTTTCCTTTTAATTCTCTGTATTTGCTATCACTTGCAACCCCTGTTTTGGCATTTACTATTGCAACTATAATTACAGCTACTACAATTCCAAGCGGCTCATAAATTTGAGTATATCCAAAAAAGTACATTACAATCATTAAAAATGTTATTGCAAGCAGTAACCTGATTATAGGGTCTTTAAAAGACTCCTTAAATTCTCCCCAAAATGTAGCAGGTTCAGAATCAGGTATCACATTAGAGCCATGTTTTTTTCTGGATTCCTCTACTTGACTATCTGTAAGTCCGTTAAACTTCATTTATTTATTTCTCCTAATATATATTTATGTAAAACTAAATGTAACTTTTTTCTGTTATATCAAATAATAACACTAGAAAATATCACATATATTACATTTTCTTTTAAACTAACAAGAAGAAACTACGCAATGCGTGTTCCTTCTCATTTCTCTTATTATCTAAATCTATTTACAAGTTCTCCAAGTCCCGGATCATTTGTACCTTGACCTATTGCAGAAAATTTCCACTCTCCATTGTATCTATAAACTTCTCCAAAAATCATAGCAGTCATTCCTGAATAGTCCTCGCTTAGATTATATTTTAAAATCTCATTATTATTTCTAGCATCAACTATTCTTATAAAGGCATTTCTAATCATTCCAAAGTTCTGTTTTCTTTGAAATGCTTGGTAAATGTTTACTACAAAAACTATTTTATCATAGTTTTGAGGTAATGCGGCTAAATCAACAATTATTTGCTCATCATCTCCCTCGCCTGCTCCTGTAAGGTTATCTCCTTGATGCATTACCGTCCTGCTTGAGTTGGTCAGATTACCGAAGTAAACTATATCATTCTTATCTACCAATCTACCATTTGTAAGTAATATGGCTGACGCATCACAATCTATTTCTTGTGGCTTAGGTGCAAAGAAACCTCTTTTTTGTTCTACTTCGTCCCAGCCTAAACCTATGATAATTCTGCTTAAACCTGCATTATCCTTTGTCAAACTTACTTTTTGACCTTTTTGTAAACTAACTGACATACTTCCTCCTAATATTTATTATACTACCTAGCCTACATCAACTCCATAATTTGCACATAGAGCTGCAAGACCACCTTGATAGCCACTTCCAATAGCATTGAATTTCCATTCATTACCATTTTTATACAATTCTCCAAATACTACTGCAGTTTCTATTGAAAAATCTTCGCCAAGGTCATATCTCATAATTTCTTCGCCTGTTACTTCATTATAAATTCTAATAAAGGCATTATTTACTTGACCGAAGTTTTGCTTTCTATTTTCTGCATCATATATTGTAGCAGTAAATGCTATCTTAGTAATTTCCGGTGGAACTTTTGATAAATCAATCTTTATCTGCTCGTCATCTCCCTCGCCTGCTCCTGTAAGGTTATCTCCTTGATGAGATACACTTCCTGAAGAATGATTTAAATTTCCATAGAACACAAAATCTTCAGGTTTTGATGCCTTGCCTGTATCATTAAGTAAAAATGCAGAACCGTCAAGGTCAAATGCACCACCTGTATCAAAATTATTTACATCCCAACCTAATCCTACAACTACCTTAGTTAACCCCGGATTATCCTTAGTTAAACTTATCTTTTGACCTTTTTGTAAACTTATAGGCATGTTTTTTCCTCCTTGAATAAACTTTTTTATTTAAATATGTTCTAAATCAAACTATTCTTTTGACTGTTACAAATCACATATAATAACTATTTAAATTAGTACTTATTGTTTCTCATACTTTTCTTTAAATTCCTTTTTAATAGCCTCAAGTTTTTGTGTATCGGCTACTCTCTTAACTCTTGCATTTTCCTGAATCTTTCTAGTTTCATCAATTCCTGTTACAATCGTTTTCCAAGTTGTTTCAAGAGTTTCTATCTTTATTGAACTTCCACTTGCAAGGCTTGCAGTAAGTTTTGACTGTTCAACTGTATTTCTTGCATTTCTAAGAAGTAATTCATTGGTTTTTTCATCAAGTGCAGACATTGCCTCAGCTTGAAGTTTTTGCCTTTTTAGCATTATAGCTTGTGCTAAAGCCTGCTTAAATACAGGTAATGTTATAATAAATGCTGAATTTATCTTTCTTACAAGATTCATATTGCTAAATTCCATGGTCTTAATCATAGGAATTGACTGCATAGCTACATTTTCAGCAATTCTAAGGTCATGTGTTCTTTGCTCTAAAAGCAAAAGTGCTTGATTTAAACTATTTATTTCAAATTGAATTGCATTATCGCCTGTTGCCTCAAAATCAGCCTGTCTTTGAGCAATATAGTTTTCTATCTCTTTACAGCCTTGCTCTCCTGCAAGTATATATTTAACTAATTCATGATAATAATTAACATTTGTTTCAAAAAGTCTATTTAAATTTTTATTTGAGTCCTTTATTTCAGATTCATACTTTCTAAGCTGTACATAAATCTTATCTACTTCATCTCCCAAGGTATGATACTTGTCTAAGATTTTTTCAAGTTGCTTTCTAAGCCCTCCAAAAAGTTTACCAAATAAGCTGGGATTTTCTTTTAACTCATCAATATCAAACTTACTCATAACCTTTGAGAGTGTGTTAAGCATTTCACTTGACTCATCAAGTTGGGACATATTCATACTATTTAGAACTACATCTGACGCCTTTGAAATTTCCTCTGCAACCTCTGAACCAAAACTTACTATACTGTTTAATTCAAAGACCTCAATAGTACTTACAATATCATCAACTTCTTTTGAATTTATAAGTTCCAAATTCATCTTTTCTCTATCTGCAACAATATCATAACTTTCTACAACGTCCGACTCCGGTTTAGGAACAGTATTTAAAGTTTGATTTGTATTTGCATTACCAAATTTTATAGCCATATTAATTACCACCCTTTCCAAATAATAATTCTCTTAATGAAGTGCGATTTTTCTTTACCACATTTCTTAAATCAGGAGTATTTAAGTCATATATAAATTCTCCAATTTTATATTCCTCAAACATTTTAACTGCAAAATATTTTTCAACATTTTGATAGCCTGTAGGAACAAAAAATACTATATCAAATCCTATTAAATGTAAAAATGCAATCATAATAGAATCTTCCAATGAGATAAATTCTTCCCTTGTATTAATATATATCAGCTTAGGATTGACCTTTGTAAAATCAAAACTTTGTATAAGCCTTAATATTTCTTTAGGAAGACTAAGTATAGTAGCAATTATAGTATATTCAGTACCATTTTGCCCTGTACCACTTATAAAACGCTTATCAATAAGTAGTTGTAATTTATCCAGTATATGTTCTTGAACTTCTTCTCTTAGAAACTCATAGGTATAACATTTATGACTCTTAATTTTATTTTTTAGTATTCTACCTCGCTCATAGAATTGAGTTGCAAATGCTTTTATGGGGTTTGGCGAACCTGCACTTATAAATGGTGCATTGCTTATTAAAAATGCATTATCCGTATTAAGGTCTTTTATATACTGCCAATAATCAAGCACCTTGCCGTCTTTTACTCCTGAGATTTTTGCAAAAATCGTAGGAATTGTAACCACTCCCTCATTTACATCAGAAGTTGCAAACCCCTGTCTATACTTTAATTCCTCTTTCCAAAGTAGTTTAATTTCCTCATACATTGTACTAAGGGTAATGACATTTGCCTTTTGATACTGCATATCTCTATATATACCTGAATCTTGATATAAAAGACTGTCAAGCTCTCTTTCTGCTTGATAAGCAACTGTAACATTTTTAAATCTGCCGTCTCCAGTTACAGGTATATCTACTTTTTCCTCATAATTTTCATCAAAAAGTAAATTATCTTTGAGTACATTTGCATTATCCCCATTTGGACAAAGAATAAGCACATCAACCGGAAGTCTCGATAAAAACCTTATAAATAAGGTTTCGTTATCATCTTTTACAACTCCGATGCGTATAAAACATTCTACCTTAGGGTACACCCAATCTATGAAAAGTTTGTGTACATATCTTTTAATATAACACAATAGATACACTGCCTTATTTACAATTTTATTTAGATTATTATTAAGATTTTTCGCCTCTTCAAACATAATGTCTAAAAATGCCTTAACCACTAATCTTTGCAATTCCTGATTAGCTATATCATGCAAATTTGCACTTAAATCTGCCAACATATTGGCTAAATTATCATAATTTTTTCTTTTTATCCTCGAAATTTCGTCAGTAGTAGGTAGTGAAATAGTTTTACTTATGCAGAGTTCATTTCTACCTGAATTTTTAAGCTTAAGCCTAAAATCACTTATATCTTGAACATAGCTATTTCTATCCCATACTCCATTTACTCTAATAAAGGCGTTATAATAAAATCTGTCATCATTTCCTCTTTGACTTACATTAAGTTCTATATCCTTTATAGCATTTCCACTTATCCAAGCATTAGTACAGTTATTTTTCTTTGGTAAAATGCCATATATAAGCATTTTCCTAGACTCTTCTTTTATTTCCTCTTGAATATATTTTATTCCATATCCATTTGGAAAACTTAAAGGCTTATCCTCTTTCCAAAGAAATGATTTATTTAATGTCTTATCTATCTGCGAGTAATACAAATCCCCCTTTGTTTCCAAAATAATTATATCGCTACCTGCTTTTGAAAGTATGGAAAGCATCATAAGTTCATGTGAATTTACCTCTCCGTCATAAAGTATTTTCGGCAGATTTCCCTCTCCTAGTTGGTTTACTATTCTTTCAAATTTATAATAAAACCAACACATAAACTTTATATAGACATTTTTAAGTATGCTGTCGCTCTTACCACTTCTTTTCAAATCTGTAAGAATATCATACATAGCCTCTCCTACAAATTTTCTACTTTCATCTTTCATTC
This sequence comes from uncultured Lachnoanaerobaculum sp., assembly GCA_937925515.1. Classification (GTDB taxonomy): domain Bacteria; phylum Bacillota; class Clostridia; order Lachnospirales; family Lachnospiraceae; genus CALALP01. Next base: position 45,471 of record CALALP010000043.1, read on the forward strand.
TAGGCAACCATTTTTTTAGATTGTTTAAAATAAAGTTTATATCAAAAAGGAAATTAAGCCCAAGCATTTCATTATAGTATGATAAATTCTGTTCAGTAGGGTTGCCTATTTTATCAATTATAAGCACTCCGTTTTTTCTTGCCTCATCAAAATATCTTCTTAAAAAAGTAGCTACATTAAGACTATATTCACCTATTCTATAAAAATAAACCTCTCCTCTTCTCTTCTCAATAGGAATAAAATAATCCTCAAGTTTTTTAGCTACACCAAGCTTAAACATAAAATCACCTGCCTATCTAATTTAAGAATCCTTTTGCAAACCTTAAAATAAATTCATATCCAACTGCAAGGTTTATATTCTGCCCATTATCTATACCGGCAGTGCTTATGCCTATAACCTCGCCAAACATATTAAGAACTGCTCCCCCTGAACTTCCATGTGAAATAGGGGCAGTAAATTGAATCATTTCAACATCTTCAATTTCTCTAAAACCTGAAATAATTCCGTCTGAAACAGAATTAAAAAGCCCTAAAGGACTACCTATCGCAACAACCTTTTGACCCCTTACAAGTCTTTCTCCATTGTAGATTTTAAGAGGTTTTAAGTTTTTATTTATACGAATTACAGCTAAATCTAAGACATTATTATATTTAATAAGTTCATCTGTTTCATAAATGTTATCATCATCTTCAATCCTTATTCCATAATAATGTCCACCTGCTGCCACATGATGATTTGTAAGAATATATCCCTTACTTCCTATCATTATCCCTGAGCCTGTGCCTATAACTTCTCTTCTTTCATTGTATATAGCAATCATAACTATTGAAGACGCTAGTTTTGCAATTTCCTCAAAACTCTTGTCTTGTCTTGTATTATTTGTTAAACTACTATTTACCAAAGCGTCATTTCTTGTAATATTTCTACTATTATTTTCATTAACAACAGCTTGACTTTTTCCTCGCCTTGGGTGTGTAAAGTTAAGTGGCGAATTTGTAGTTCTTGCTACTTGTGGTATATTTATAGCAGAAACATTTGAACTTACTATATTTTTTTCTATAAAAGGAGAAAGATTTATCTTTGAATATTCTCCAAGTGTAAATGCCCTCGACAAAGACTTTAAACTCTCATTTATTTCAATATCTTTTTCACATTCAAGTATTAAAACGTCTGCTCCAAGCCTTGTGAGTAAGTAAAAAAACAAATATTCCTGTTCTTTGAAAATGTTTTCTGCAATAATTTTTATTATGAAGTTCTCATTCCAATCTTCAAATAATTTTCCTACTAAATCATCAAACCAAAACAGCATTTTCACAATGAGATTTTTCTCAATAGAACTGCTTATTTCAGCATGTGAGGTAGAATATAACTTTATAGCCTCTCTAAGTGCATTTGACAAAGTCTTTGACAAACTAGAATTTGGCTTAACTATCTTAGTTTTAATGTCATTTTTTCCTGTTTCAAGCCAGTACTCATAATGACTTATATAACCGGCTATATCAAATATATTATTTGAAAATGTTTTTATTCTAGTATAATGTATTCTGTTTTTAGACATTTCCTCTAGTGCATATTCGTCAGCTTTACAAATTTCTAAATCTAAATTTTTACTAACCCCCAATGCTCTTAGAAAATATATATCCTTACAATTATTTCTAACCGAACCCCTAATTCTTAAAAATGCGTCTATTGAATTAATATTTAAAATGTTTAATCTATATTCCATTAAAGTTTACCATTAAATTTGTATTTGCTCATAGTTTAACATATTTTAGTAAATACTTCTATTAATAATCAATAAAAAAGGGCATCAACACTTTAGTGTGACACCCTCTTTTATTAAAAATTTATTTTAGAAAAATATTGGAACAACTGCACCATCATACTTTGTTTCAATAAACTTCTTTATCTCATCACTTTGAAGTACTTCCATAAGTGCCTTGATACTTTCTTTTTCAGTATCTCCGTCCCTTACTGCTATAATATTTGCAAATGTCTTTGCCGCCTCAGACTCTGCACTCTCAGTTGCAAGTGCGTCTTTAACCTTAAGTCCTGCTGCAATAGCAAAGTTTCCATTGATAACTGCAACATCGACATCTTGAAGGGATCTTGGAGTCTGAGCCGCCTCAACCTCTATAATCTCAACTTTCTTAGGATTTTCAACTATATCATTCTTAGTTGCATCAAGTCCTGCTCCGTCCTTAAGCTTTAAAATACCATTTGCCTCTAATAAAAGTAATGCTCTTGCCTCATTGGTAACATCATTTGGAACTGCTATCTTTGAACCCTCTTTTAAATCTGCAAGAGATTTTGTTTTTCCTGCATATATTCCAAATGGCTCATAATGCACTGTTCCTGCTGAAACAAGCTTAGTACCGTATTTCTCATTAAAGTCTACTAAATATGGAACATGTTGGAAATAGTTTGCGTCAATTTCCTTTGCCTCAAGTGCATTATTAGGTTGAACATAATCTGTATACTCAACTATCTCAAGGTCATAACCTTTCTTTGCAAGTGCAGCCTTAGCCTCTTTTAGTATTTCGGCATGAGGAGCAGGGCTTGCCCCTACCTTAAGTTTTTCAAGCTCTCCTGCAACAGTTGTTTCAGCAGCTTTTGACTCAGCCTTTGCCTCACTACTTGCAGCCTCTGACTTTGCCTCGCTGCTTGCAGCAGTTGTTTCTGCCGGCTTATTTGAACAACCTGCTAATAAACCAAGTGTTACAAATGCGGCTAATAAAATTCTTTTCTTCATAATATTTTCTCTCCCTTATTTTTTTTATATCAACTGAGGGTGCTGTTTTTGCAACAGCCTCAGGAAATACCAAAGTTATTTGATTCTCTTATCTTTTTTCTTAGAAAGTCGCATCCAAAATTCTTGTATAATCTGTACCATAACTACCATAATAGCTACTGTAATAAGCATTACTGTAGTTTCATATCTATAATAGCCATAGTTAATTGCAACAGTTCCAAGACCTCCTGCACCTGTAAAACCTCCCATTGCAGTATATCCAAGTATGGTTGTCATAGAAATAGCAGTTCCTACCATAAGTGAGGGAAGTGATTCAGGTAACATTACCTTAAGTATAATCTGCATATCACTTGCTCCCATAGATTTTGCCACCTCTATAACTCCACTGTCAACTTCTTTTAAAGATGACTCCACCATTCTTGCAATATATGGAAATGCCGCTATTACTAAAGGTGGTATTATAGCCTTAACTCCAAGAGTAGTCCCTACAATCGCTCTTGTAAAAGGAATTAGCATAATCAAAAGTATAATAAATGGAACTGCTCTAAGTAGGTTAATTACTACACCGACCACTACATTAACAGCAGGCAGTGGTCTTATTCCGTTTTTATCAGTTACTACTAGAAAAATCCCAAGAGGTACACCTATAAGATATGCTAAAAGTGATGATGAAAGCACCATTATTACAGTTTCGCCTATCGCTTTTATTATAGTATTAATCATTGCAGTATCCATTATTCCACCTCCTCATAAGTAACCCCTGCCTTATCGAGATAAGAAGTAACTTTTTCAAAAGCATTGTCCTCATCAGATAGCTGAATAAGCATTTGTCCCATTGCAGTACCTTTTACATCATCTGTTGAGGCATGTAAAATATTTACTGCAACCTTAGCCGACAAAATCATATTTGATACTACCGGCTCATAAGAACTCTTTCCGTCAAAAGTAATCCTTATCTTTCTGCCCTTAGTAAGCCTATCTTTGAGTATCACTTCGCCTAAAATAAGTCTTTTTCCTATCTTAGACTTAGGATTTGCAAATACATCTGCAACCTTTCCTGTTTCTGCAATTCTTGCCTCATCTATGATTGCAAGCCTATCACAAGTTGATTCTATAACTTTCATTTCATGAGTTATAATAATCACTGTTATACCAAATTCTTTATTTATATTTCTAATTAGTTCAAGAATTTGATTTGTAGTATTAGGGTCAAGTGCAGAAGTCGCCTCATCACAAAGTAAAACTTTTGGATTGTTGGCAATAGCTCTTGCAATAGCAACTCTTTGTTTCTGACCACCTGATAATTGTGCAGGATAAGCCTTTGCTTTATCAGATAGCCCTACTAAGTCAAGTAGTTCATAAGCTCTTTTTTTAGCAAGAGATAAATTCATTCCTGCAAGTTCAAGGGGAAATGTTATATTTCTAAGTACATTTCTTTGAGCAAGTAAATTAAACTGCTGAAAAATCATTCCCATAGACCTTCTGACTTCTCTAATTTCAAATTCATGCATACTGCTTAGACTCTTTCCCTCGAATATAATATCTCCCTTAGTAGGTACTTCCAAATAATTAATACATCTTACCAAAGTAGATTTTCCTGCACCTGATAAACCTATAATCCCAAATATCTCTCCTTTATGAATATCTAAGTTGATTTCCTCAAGTGCCGTTACAACTGAATTGGAGGTATTAAAACTCTTACCTAAATGTTCTATTTTAATTATACTTTCCATATTACCCCTTACTTAGCCTTGTATAGTAATGGGGATGAGCCAAGTATGGCTCATCCCCATTATCTAAAGCTCAAATGATAATTTTGACATTCCACACAGACTAAAATTTAATCTTTTTTTGTACACCAAAACATGCAGCACATGTTCATGCTGTTTGTTCTAATACACATCTGCATGGTAAATGTCTTTTTCATCATCTGTCCCCTTTCAAACTAATCTTAACTTATATTTTCTAGTCTACACTCTCGAATTTATTATGTCAATATACAAAGTTTACACAATAATTTAGTATTAAATTGATAATTTATCAATATTTACAAAAAAAATTATTCACACAAATCTACAATAGTCTGAGCTATGATTTTTGCTGTTACTACAAGTTCATCTATAACTGCAAATTCATCAGCACCATGCATGCGTGTATCAGTTCCCGGAAGTACTGCACCAAATGCAACTCCATTCTTTAAGTCATGTACATAAGTACCTCCACCGATTGCAATACATTCTCCCTTAAGACCTGTATATTCTTCATAAACTTTTAAAAGAGTTTTTACAAAATGTGAATCTGCAGGCACTTCATGAGGTTCTTTCATATCCTTATTTAAAAATTCCAATCCTGCCTTTTCAAATGCCTCTTTGCAAGTTGAAAGCACCTTTTGTGGCACTGCACACATAGGACATCTTGAATCAAAATAACCGTCTAATTCATTTTCGTTTACACTAAGCATTGAAAATGCAAGAGTTAAAGCACCACTCTTTTCATCACTCATTTCCAGTCCAAGAGCCTTTCCACTTATATCTCCATGTGGCATAAGTTTATATAAATTACTTAATACTTCTGCCTTTCTTAAATTTTTAAAATCAAGTTTTGTAAGAAGTAAGAGTAATCCTGTAATTGCATTATTACCGTTTTCAGGTAGGGACGCATGTGCATTTTCGCCTAGAGCAACTATCTCTATATTTGAATTTACTTCCTTTACTTCAAAATTAATGCCTGTTTCCTTATTTACTTCATCAGCATATTTTTTAACTTCCTGTAACTCAAAGCCCTTTATAACTGCATTTGCTTTAGGAGGAACTACATTTACCTTTGTACCTGCTGTAATTGAAACAATATCTCTTTCTGCATTTTCATTTTCAAACTTTCCTATAAAATGTCCTTGAAGTTGACCTTTTTCAATATTTACAACAGGATACTCTCCGTCAGGAGAAAATGACATAGGTGCCTCTTTTTCCTTTGTATAATAATGTTTAATACAGCTACTCCCACATTCCTCATCAGTTCCTAAAATAAGTCTTGTATTCTTAGAAACAGGAAGTCCAAGCTCTTTTACACATCTAAGGGCATAAAGTGAGGCTATTGCAGGTCCTTTATCATCTGAAGTACCTCTACCGAAAATCTTTCCATTTTTAATTACAGGCTCAAAAGGTTCACATTCTTTCCAACCCTCGCCCTCAGGAACTACATCGAGATGTGCAAGTATATCTAACTGCTTTTCCTTATCATTTAAATCAACAGTCATTACATAATTATCATAGTTTTTTACTTCAAAACCATAGCTCTTTGCAAGTGAGATAGTTTCCATAAGTGCTTTATAAGGTCCTTCTCCAAAAGGCATGTCAGGCTTTGCTACTCCTTTTTGACTATTAATTTTACAGATTTTTATAATGTCTTGTAACATTTCCTCCTTATGCTCTTCAATATACTTTTCAATCTGTTCTCTGTACATATTTTCCTCCTATTTGTTAATTTCTTCCAAATTCACTTAATTTGAGTTCAGGGTTTCTTTCCTCTACCATTCTAATACTCCAAGAATTTATAAATATAAGTAATGGATTTCCTTTTAAGTCTTTAATCTTTTTCATATCAGATGTTCCCTGTATCTTGTCTATATCAATTTCGCCTACATTATCAATCCACCTAATATGCTCATAAGAAAGCCTTTCAAGTTTTACCTCTACATTGTATTCATTTTGAAGTCTATATGTAAGTACTTCAAATTGTAATGCTCCTACAACGCCTACGATTATCTCTTCCATTCCTGTATTAAACTCTTGGAATATCTGTATTGCTCCCTCTTGTGCAATCTGATATACGCCCTTTAGAAACTGCTTTCTCTTCATAGTGTCCATTTGACGTACTCTTGCAAAATGTTCAGGTGCAAATGTAGGAATACCCTCAAACTCAATATCTTCTCCACTATTTGACAAAGTATCTCCTATTGCAAATATTCCCGGATCAAACACTCCTATTATATCGCCTGCGTAAGCTTTTTCAACTATTTTTCTTTCATCTGCCATCATTTGGGTTGATTGATTTAGTCTTATCTTCTTTTTTCCCTGCACATGATTAACTTCCATGCCTGCCTCATAAATTCCTGAACAAATTCGCATAAATGCAATTCTATCTCTATGTGCCTTATTCATATTGGCTTGTATTTTAAATACAAATGCAGAGAAAAACTCATCTTTCATCGGATCTACAAGACCTGTTTTTGTTTTTCTACTAAGAGGCGATGTTGTCATTTTTAGGAAATGCTCTAAAAATGCAGATATTCCGAAATTAGTAAGTGCAGAACCAAAAAATACAGGAGAAAGCTTACCTGAACTTACTTTTTCAAAATCATATTCCTCGCTTGCTCCGTCTAATAATTCTATCTCATCTTTTAAAGTTTTTAGATAGTCAGCACCTATTATATTTTCAACATTTTCATCTTCTATGTCAATCTCTTTTGTTTCAACTTCTTTCATACCTGATTGATTAGGGGTAAATGTAGTAATTTTTCTAGTATTTCTATCATATACACCCTTAAAGTTTTTCCCACAACCTATTGCCCAGTTTATAGGACAAGTCTTTATTCCAAGCACACTCTCAATCTCGTCCATTAATTCAAAAGAATCTTTTGCCTCTCTGTCAAGCTTATTTATAAATGTAAATATTGGAATGTTTCTAAGTACACATACCTTAAATAATTTTATAGTTTGTGCCTCAACACCCTTACTTGCATCTATAACCATTACTGCTGAATCTGCCGCCATTAAAGTTCTATAAGTGTCCTCAGAAAAGTCCTGATGTCCCGGAGTATCCAAGATATTTATACAAAATCCCTCATAATTAAATTGTAAAACAGAAGAAGTTACTGAAATTCCTCTTTCTTTTTCTATCTCCATCCAATCACTTACTGCATACTTTGCAGTTTTCTTTCCTTTAACACTTCCTGCTAAATTAATTGCTCCACCATATAGCAAAAACTTTTCTGTAAGAGTAGTCTTTCCTGCGTCAGGATGACTTATTATAGCAAAAGTTCTACGCTTTTTTATCTCATCAAAATTCAACTTTTCTTTCCTCCAACCATATTAAAATATTTATTTGAATTATTATATTAATTTACTTTAATGTGGACTTATTATTTCATCAAGTATCTTATGTGCTACTTCTTTTTTAGTCATAATATCAAATTCCTTAACATTTTCTTTTGTTATAATTGTTACTACATTGGTATCAACACCAAAACCTGCCCCCTCTTGTTTTAGATTATTTGCTACAATCATGTCAAGATTTTTTCTTTTTAATTTTTCAATGCTGTTTTCAACTACATTTTCAGTTTCCATTGAAAAACCACATAAGAATAATTCTTTCTTTTTATGTTCAGCTAAAAATTTAAGTATATCCTCTGTCTTTTCAAGTTCTATACTTCCTGAAAATTCCTTATCAGTCTTTTTAATCTTTTTATTTGATATTTTTGCAGGTCTAAAATCAGCAACTGCCGCCGCCTTTATTATAATATCCATGTCATTATAAATAGCTTTAATTTCCTCAAACATATCATTTGCACTATTAACTCTAATTATTTTTATATTTGGAAAATGTGGTGGTTCTATACTTGAAACTCCAAGCACTAAACTTACCTCTGCCCCTCTATAAGCAGCAACTCTTGCAAGTTCAATTCCCATTTTGCCTGTGGAAAGATTACTTATAAATCTAACAGGGTCAAGTGCCTCTCTTGTTGCTCCGGCACTCACAAGCACATTTTTTCCTATTAAATCTTTTTTGTAAAATGATTTTTCTATATATTCAAGTAATTCCTTTGGTTCAGGCATTTTCCCCTCTCCACAATCTCCACAAGCAAGATAACCACTTGCAGGTTTTATAATCTCATATCCATAGTCCTCAAGCCTTTTTATATTATCTTTAACTATTTTATTATTATACATTCTCGTATTCATTGCAGGGGAAATAATTACAGGACAAGTGCAAGCTAAAATCGTGGTCGTCAGCATATCATCTGCGATACCATTTGAAATTTTTCCAATAACATTTGCAGTTGCAGGTGCAATAAGTACAACATCAGCTTTTTTAGCAAGTGCAATATGTTCAACCTCAAAATTAAAGTTTCTATCAAAAGTATCTACAATACATTTATTTGAAGTTAAGGTTTCAAATGTAGTAGGAGTTATAAAATTTGTTGCATTTTTAGTCATTATAACAAATACATTTGCACCTTGTTTTGCTAAGGCACTTGCAAGACTTGCAATCTTATATGCCGCTATTCCTCCACACACACCAAGCACAACATTTTTATCTTTAAACATATCATTTTCCTTTCTAACTTCAAATTTGTCTGTATTACTCTTGAAAGTAATTATCGTTTGCAATATCATAGTATATCATAATGACAAGGCGAAAGGAAGATAGAAATGATTTTAGCAATAGATATGGGAAATTCAAATATAGTTGTAGGAGGAATAGATGAGAGTAAAACTTATTTTTTAGAAAGAATAACCACCTCAAGGGGTAGTACAGACTTAGAATATGCTGTCGCTATAAAAAATATCTTAGAAATAAATCATATAGACATAGATACCTTAGAGGGTGCAATTCTTTCAAGTGTAGTTCCCCCTCTAAATACAGTTATAATAAGTGCAGTAAAAAAAATAACAAACCTTGATTGTTTACTTGTAAATATCTCAATGAATACAGGACTTGGATATAAGGTAGAACAGCCTAAAACTATAGGAGCAGACCTCATTGTAGACTCAGTTGCGGCAATGAATGAATATCCACTTCCTCTTGCAGTAATAGATATGGGTACTGCTACTACTATAACTATAATAGATAAAAATAAGAATTATATAGGTGGTATTATACACCCCGGAATGAGAGTCAGCCTTGACTCACTAAGTTCACGCACTGCACAACTTCCATTTATAGACCTTTCTTCTCCAACCTCAGTGATTGGCACAAATACAATAGATTCTATGAAAAACGGTATAATGTATGGTCATGCCGGAATGGTTGATAATTGCCTTAGACAAATGGAAAAAGAACTTGGAGAAAAACTAACTGCTATTGCAACAGGTGGACTTGCAAAATTTATAGTTCCAATATGCGAACATGAGATTATACTTGATGATAATTTATTATTAAAGGGACTTTTGATTTTATATAGAATGAATTAGATTGAGCCTGTGAAATTTCTTAATTATGTTTTTGTGGGATTTCCTCGCCGTTGGCGAGGAAATCCCACATACTATATAGATAGCTATTTTAACTTCTATCAAAACTGAACTAAGACTATAAGCCGGATTCTGTATTAAATGATTATCTATCTAGTTCTATTGTCGCCAATAGAATCAAGCGACCTACCTGAATTTCGGACGGGCAATCCTATTCGTTATGGTCTTGCTCCGGATGGGGTTTACATGGCTCTTTATGTTACCATAAAGACGGTAGTCTCTTACACTGCCTTTTCAACCTTACCAAAAACTTGGTGGTATATTTCTGTTGCACTTTCCTTGGAGTCGCCTCCACCAGACGTTATCTGGCATCCTGCCCTATGAAGTCCGGACTTTCCTCACCTGCAATGCAGCCGCAATCATCTGTCTTAGTTCCTAGCTATTATATTTTAATTTAACGGTTATGTCAAATCTAATAGAAATAAAAAAAGAGGTTTCCCTCTTTAGCAAAAGTAGCGAAAGAGGGATTTGAACCCCCGACACTACGGGTATGAACCGTATGCTCTAGCCAACTGAGCTATTTCGCCATATATAACAAATGGAACCAATAGGACTCGAACCTATGACCCTCTGCTTGTAAGGCAGATGCTCTACCAACTGAGCTATGATTCCGTTTGCTGACACTCAAGTATTTTACGATAATTAAGTCCTTATGTCAAGCCCAAATTTTAAAAAATTTAACCATTAATATATTTATAAATCTAAGGTTATTATATATTACCTTTTAGTTCTACTGCATGCTTTATGTACATGGTTATCGAAAATTTTGCGACTACCACTTAATTTCTCTCCCTCTCCAAATACCTATTAAGTGCGTCAAGAAAATGCACTAAAATATCTCTATGCCTGTTTATCTTATAATTTAAAATAATCTCATCATACCTTACGCTCTTTCGCCCTCCACCTTTCATATTCTCCCAATATTCACTTAATTTAGTAAAAGGTATCAGGTACATCTCATCTTTTTTAGTAAAACTTATCATTATAAATGAAACTCCCCCTTGCTCCTCAAAATCTCTCATAAATTCAATCTGATGCTCATGTATGTTTGAAAGTGAAAATGTATCCCTATTACATTCTTTTGCATCAAAACATACCGGAATCCCTTGTACAACTCCAAGATAGTCAACTGTAGACTTTTTATCAAAATATGCAAGTGTAATATGTCTTGAATTTTTATCTATTTCAATAGGTGTTATGGGAGTCGGAACTTTTTGAATAAGTGCAAGTTTTTGTCTGCGATAAATTTCAATAGAATGATTTATAAATTCCTCGAAACTTGAACCTCTAAGCCCCCTTGATTTCCATGTTGCCATAAATTTTTCTCCAATTTTTAGGTACATCTACTTCAAATACTTTTTCACTGAGTTTAGGTAATTCTTTTATAATTGGAAATGTAAGTCTATATGAATGTAGCATCTGAGAGTTAATACCAAATTTTTTTGCATACAAATTTATTTTTTTATCGCCATACTTAATATCTCCTACTATTGGATATTTTAAATGAGAAAGGCTTGCCCTTATCTGATGGCTTTTTCCTGTAATTAAATGCACTAAAAGTAGGCTAAAATTTTTATCAGAACTTACAAGGCTATATTTGGTTTTGATATGATTGGCATTTTCTAGCTTAACATCACTTATCTTTACTTTATTATTTTTATCGTCCTTACTAAGCCAAGCCTCTACCTCTAAATCTCTTTTTTTAAACTCTCCCTTAACCAAACACAAATATTCTTTTTTTAACTGCCTATTTTTAATTAGTTCATTCATTACTTGCAGACCTTTGAAACTTTTCCCACAAATCATAATTCCTGTAGTATTTCTGTCAAGTCTATTACATATTGAGGGTTTAAAACTTTTTATTGAAATGTCATCTATGACTTCATTTTCATATAAATATTCTAAAAATAGTTCATTTACTGATATATCTGTCGGCTTTGCCTTTTGTGAAAGAAGTCCTAGTGGTTTATTTATAATGATAATGTCATCATCTTCATATACAATCATATCTCTAAATTTCTTTGTAGTTGCTTTACTGATTTTATTTTCAGTAAGCAAAGTTTTATTTGAGGTAAGCTTTTCCAAGGTTTCATCAGAAAACCATATTTTGACTTCATCATCTAACCTTAGTTTTTCATTGCCGGTACATTTCCTATCATTTAGGGTAATGTTCTTTTTTCTAAGCATTTTATAAATAAAGCTTTTATTAGCGTTGCAAAGATATTTTTGCAACAATTTATCTAATCTCTGATTTTCTTCATTTTCGCCTATCTTTAAAATTTTCATAAATACCAACCTATATAGACATGCTTTTTATTAAATCCCTAACTACAGTATTTTTATAGTCTGAAACTTTAAGTTTTTCTAATTCTCTTATAAAGGTAGAAATGTCATAATATACATTTATCTTAATCTTAGAACTTAAATTTTTTTCTAAGGCTTTTTTCTCTGTTTTATCTTTGGTTATGGGAGAATATAAAAATATATCATTTTCCCTTATCAAACAATAGTCTACACCTATAACTTTCTCTTTTGTTGTAAGTGTCAAATCGTAAAGCATTATCCCCCTATCCTCAAACTTTTTGATTTTTTCATACTCATTTTGGGGTGGAGTTTTATATTTAAATGCGACTATATAAGGAGATAGTAGATTTGCCATGGGTAGCACAGTCAAAATCGACATTACTATTAAAATGTTTCCAAGTGCTTTATTGGAAACAACCTTGCTTGCAATATATTGTGCTAAAATTGCAATTATAAATAAAGCTATGATAATACCCATTTTTTTCTTGTAAAATGTCCTGTACCCATATTTTCCCTTATCCATATCTCCTCTTTCTTGTGTAAACTTAATTTTATAACCAAAATATCTATATATGTGGGATTTGTCCCCCGTAGGGGGATAAATCCCACATATAATAAACCCAATAGAAAACAAAGAATTTAACTATTCATAAAAATTAGTTTTGTACCTACTACAAACAATTATAACAGAACCGTATAATCAGCTATAAAATAATCAGCTAAACCTATTTTTTCCTCTTTTTGATGACTACTATATTCATCTTCTACTGCACAAACTCTCATTCCTGCCGCCTTAGCAGACTTTATTGCGGCAATTATATCCTCAAATACCAAGCAACTCTTAGGCAGGGTGTCAAGTCTTTTGGCAGTTTCAAGATAAATGTCAGGCTCATACTTGCCTTTTCCTATATCACAAGATGTAATTATACAGTCAAAATGAGCTTTTATATCATACCTATCAAGAACTGTTTCAACCATACTTAACCTATTACTTGTGGCAAGTGCAATCTTTTTACCCTCATTTTTTAACTTCTTAATAAACTCTATCACACCTAATTTTGGCATAACCTCAAATTTATATTTTTGATATGCCATATCTTCCCACTCTGCAATAATATCTTCTACTTTAACATTTAGCTTAAATCTGTCCTTAAAATATTGTGCTGTTTGAGTAAAGCTTAGACTCTCAATACATTTTCCTAAATCATTAGGACATTTAATATTATACTTTCCCAAATATTCAATATCTATATTACGCCATAACCACATAGAATCTACTAAAGTACCGTCAAAATCAAAAATTACACTTTCAATCTCTCTTAGCATAAATCTCCTTACTTGTCAGTTTCTTGTATTCTCCAATTTTTATATCTAAATCTTCAAGCATTAAACCACCCATTGCAACACGTCTTAAAAAGACTACCTCTGTATTAAACTTTAAAAACATTCTCTTAACTTGATGATACTTGCCCTCATAAATTGTTACTTTAACAAATGTTAAATCTTTGACTTCATTTCCTGCTCTCTTTTTTATTTCATCTAATAAAGTTTTAGATATATTTAAATTAGTTATATTAGGCATTATCTCTAGCTTGGCAGGCATTGTAATTTCATCTTCGCCTATATCAAATCCATTTTCAAACTGTTTAGCTAAATCACTTGGTAAACTCCCAAGTATCAGTGCCTCATATACCTTTTTAACATGCTTTTTAGGGCTTATTAGATTATGTGCCAGTTCTCCGTCATTTGTAATTAAAATAAGACCCTCAGTGTCTATATCAAGTCTACCTACAGGTGCAAGCCCCTTTCGCTTTACATTTAAAATATCTATAACTGTTTTATGAAAGTTATCCTTTGTTGCACTTATTACACCTGCCGGCTTATTTAAAACATAGTATTCATATTTTTCGTATACAACATTTTCTCCCTCAAAAAAGACTTTTTGCAAAGAAGTATCTATTTTTATATCCGAGAGTTTAACTACTTGATTATCAACCTTAACTTTGCCTTGTGAAATAAACTTTTTTACTTCACTCCTTGTTCCAATCCCAAGTTCAGACAAATATTTATCAAGTCTTATTTTCATAAACTACCTTTCTAATTCATTCTCCAGCCTGCATAATATTTATTCTTAAGCCTTAAGCCCTGTTGCTTTGCAAAACCTAGTGGATAATTTTCTACACACACAAGCCTATATCCGTCGCCTTTTTCTAGCTCAACGAAATCTTCATCGTCATCGCCATATTCATCTTCGTCGTCATAATCATAATAATCTTCATCATCATATTCATCTTCGTCATCATAATAATCTTCATCATTATAATAATCATCTTGCATATCTAAAAAATATTTATCTTCCTCAAAAAAACTATCTTCCTCGTATATATCAATAGTTTCTCCCTTTAGATACTTTATAACTCTACTATCATTTATACTTAAATTAACAGGATTTTTCCATTGATTTAACTTTAAACTCATAGCCAATGCTTGTGATGGTTCAAATCTTTCTGATTTAGTATTTTCTCCAACAACTCTGCCAAGTAGTAAACCTGTTCTTATATATCTTATATTTTTATTTAAGATTACACCAGCCGGTAAATAATAAATATATTCATTATTCACATGAAACCTACTATAATCCCATTTCTTTCTTATATGTCTTAGAAAGTTCTTGAAAACTTGAGGCAATGTCTTTTTATTTACTCTCCTCATATTCTCAAACCATGAGCTTTCTCTACGTCCTAACATTATTGCTCTGACAGCATAGGCTTTTCCCACCAATATAGACTTATCAGGATTATCTGCTAATACAGCATCTAAATCTACTTTATCTGTTTTATTATGAAAGCCTAATTCACTATTTTTTATAATTCTTGCAACAAAATGCCCCTCTCCCCCTAATTTATGAGGTAGTAATCTTACAGAACCCTTTAGTAGTTCTGAATCTGTGAATATTTCTTCCTCATTTAAATTATCAACAAAATAGTCATCATGTCTTTTTAAAAAGTCAAGCACAACTTCCTCATCTTCTTTAACTGAATAAGTACAGGTAGAGTAGATAATAGCCCCTCCCGGTCTAAGCATTTTTGATGCCTCTTCTAATATCTTTTTTTGTAAAGGCACAAAATGTTCTGAACCTCTATTTAAATAGGCATTAAACACTGCTCTATCTTTTCTAAACATTCCCTCTCCGGAGCAAGGGGCATCTATTAAGATTTTGTCAAAATAATCAGGATAAGCCTCTGCAAGCTTTGCAGGTTCTTCACAAGTTACAAGGCAATTTCTAACTCCTGCAAGCTCTATATTTTTAAGAAGTGCCTTAGCTCTTGAGCTACTTATATCATTACTTACAAGCACACCTTCTCCACCCATCAAAGCTGCTAATTGTGTAGTCTTTCCTCCGGGAGCTGCACATAAATCAAGCACCTTATCCCCCGGTTCTACTAAACTTAAGGCAGCTGATGCCATAGCAGACGGTTCTTGAATATAGTATAAACCTGCATAATAATATGGACTTTTAGTAAATTCCCTACTGTCATCTATATAAAAACCACCATAAGCCCAAGGAATTCTTTTGAAAGTCCTATCTAATAGATTCATAAACTTAACAGGTCTTAACTTAAGTAAGTTGACTCTTAAGCCTTGATAGGCAGTTCCCTTGAGAGTTTTTATATAATCATCATAATCTTTGCCAAGCAAGTCTTTCATTCTTTTTACATAATCTTCTGGTAATTCTTTTTCATTAATCATATAATCCCTCTGTTATTAAAAATAGTAAAAAACACGCAAGCCTATGCAAGCGTGCCTTTATTATTTACTGTAATTGAATCTCTCCCTGCTCTTGTTGCTCAGGTTCTTCTGCTTGAGTATCTGAATAGCTCTTAGACAATTCTACACGATTTTGCTCAATGGTATTTACTGTAATATTAAGAGAATTACTTAATTGATCAAATCTTGATTGTGCATCTTGCATTGAATACTGAATGTTTGATGATACACTAGCTAATAAATCATCAATATATCTTATAGTTTGGCTTTTTAGGTTATCTGATTCATCATAGGCATCATCTACTAATCTTTGTGCATAGTTTCTTGCCTCTTCCATAAGTTTATTGGCACTTTCATGTGCTTTTTGCATTATCTCATGCTCATCTACAAGTTGCTTAGTCATCTTGCTTGCCTCTGCCATCATACTGTTTGCTTGATTTTTTGCATCAGCTATAATCGCATCTTGATTACTTATAATTTTTTGATATTGCTTGATTTCTGCAGGTACTTCTGCCCTAAGCTCCATTAATAACTCCATTATATCGTCCTTATTAACAATAAGCTTATTAGGAGAAAATGTACTTGGCTTACAGTTATTTATAAATTCTTCTATTTCACCTATAAGTTGTTCTATTCTGCTCATAATGCTCTCTCTCCTTAATTTTTCTTTTTCTGTTTTAATTTATTAAAAACTTCAATAGCTGTTACATCATCTACAAACTCACTTATATCTCCATTATATAATGCAATCTCTTTTACCATGCTTGAACTTAGATATAAATACTTTAAATTAGTTGTTAAAAAAACTGTATCTATATCAGGTGCTATAACTTTGTTAGTAAGTGAAAGTTGTAGTTCATACTCAAAGTCTGTAACAGCTCTTAAGCCTCTGACTATAATATTTGAATTAACTTTATGAACAAAGTCTATCAATAAACCATTAAAAGCCTCTATCTCAACATTTTCAATACCCTTTGTAACTCTCTGAATCATTTTAACACGTTCATCAGCTGTAAACAAGGCAGTTTTTGAACTGTTATTTAAAACTCCTATAACTAATTTATCAAACATTTTTGAAGAACGCTTTATTATGTCTAAATGACCATTTGTTATAGGGTCAAAACTCCCCGGATATACTGCTACTCTCATTTCTTCTCCTAATAAAAATATGTTTATTATTTTTGTATTCCTTTATTCTAAATATATACCAATAAAGGCTATCTATCTCCTCCAAACTAGTATTTTTTGACATCTCAATTATTATAAGTGTTTCCTCTGAAATAAGTCTTGAAGTTTTTAAAAAATTAAGTGTAAAAAATTCAAAACCTTTTTGATATGGTGGGTCAATAAATATTATATCAAAAGCCTTTTTTCTATTTCTTTCAAGCCTTGAAAGAGCAAAATTGAAATCCTCACACAATACACTTGAATTATCTTCAAAATGAGTGATTTTAAGATTTTCCTTGATAATGCTTACTGCTTTCGGATTTTTCTCAACAAATACAGCCTCTTTTGCTCCCCTACTCAATGCCTCAATTCCTATCCCACCACTACCTGCAAATAAATCTAAAAAAGAAGTATCATAGATTACAGGCATTAGAATATTAAATAAGGTTTCTTTTATCTTATCCGAGGTAGGTCTTGTTTCAAAGCCCTCTAACACTTTTAATTTGGCTCTTCTTGCACTTCCTGCTATTACTCTCATACTTTTACCAAAAGAATAAAATCTTTACCTTTCTATAATTTTAAGAACTAGGCGTCATTTGGGCAGCAGTTTCTGTACTTTCTGCTTGTGTTTCTGCCAAAGTTTCAGCACTACTTTCCTTAGTTGCCCCCGGAGTACCGTCAGGTGCTACTGTTTCTACTACAGTAGTTTCAGGCTGTGGGCCGGCAGTTTCTTGTGGGATAGCTGCAGTCGGTTTTTCTGCACGCCCACCACCAAAATGACATAGCACAGGATAACCTGCTGAAAGATTATCAAAAAATACCTTTGCAACAGCAGGAGGCAAGTTTATACAGCCATGTGAGCCGCCTGTTCTATAAATATTACCACCAAAAACACCTCTCCAAGGTGCATCATGAAAACCAATACCTCTATTAAATGGCATCCAATATTGTACAGGGGTCGCATAACCCTCTCCCTTAAGGGTTGCATTTCTTTGCTTATATGAAAGTGCATAAACTCCGGCAGGAGTTGCCCAACCTCTCGATACATTTCCTGAAACAAAATCAGTTGAAATTACAAGATTTCCATTTTTATAAAGATAAGCTTTTTGTGCGGCAAGATTTACCTCTACATAAGAATCTCCATAATCATACTCGCCCAAAGACGCAGCTCTTTTTGAAAACTCAGGGTCTCTTTGAGTTGTACTTCCTGCCATAATCAGCTCTTTAATTTTACCATATTCTTTGTTTTGGTCAACTTTCCAACCGTAACTTCCACCCTCTATAGTTACAATTCCACCACCTGTGGCTTTAAGTTTTTTAGGCTTATATGCAGTATCATATTTTTCTGCAATAGTATTTTTTACATATTCTTTTATTTTATCATCTTCAAGTACAACATTTCCGTCATCTGCTATCTTAAGCCAACCACTTATTGTACTTCCGTCGAGAGTCATGCCCTTTGAATATTTTATATTTGCAGCAACATACTTATTAAGTGTATCTGTCCTATTTTTCAAATCTTCATTATTTGAATATATATTAGGTTTTGCATAAAGGTCTGTATCAGGAGTATCAAGGTTAATTTCATTTTTTAAGGTCAACATAGAGTCTTTTATAAATGCCTTTGTCTTGTCTATATCAACAGTATTTCCTTGAATCTCAGGGATTATCTTATACCCATCCTCTTTACTATATTCAGATATTTTAGCATCTTCAGGTGCAGTGAATTTCTCGCTATTTAGTGCATCTAATGTCATAACTTGTGATTCAAATTTATCTTCATCAAGTTCAGCTGCTGTATTTACAGAGTATTCAGTATTTTCCTTTGTATGCTCATACCAACTTAAAATCTTTTGATTTTTTAATATATCCTCAATAGAGCTATCTGCAACATAATGAAGTCCTACATCTGCTCCCTTAAAGATTTCGTCTTTATTATCTCTCGATTTTATATTAATGCTGTACTTGCTGATTTCATCTCTAATTATTTCTTCTATCTCTTCAGGTGTCTTATAACCTGCGTCAATATCATTTATATAAGTATTAGGGAAAAACTTTTTTCTAAATGTCTGTGCTTTAATAACATAAGCTATACCAAGTATTCCAACACAAGCAACAAGTGTTCCGGAAACCACTTTTAAAACAAAAAACTTTTTATGCTTTTTCTTCCCCTTTACTTCTTCATTAGCAGTTTCTTGACTTTCTAAATTTTCTGTATTCAAATTTTCAATGTCTAAGTTTTCAACTTCTGAATTTTCACTATCTAAATTTTCTATATCTATATCTAAGTTTTCTATATTTGAATCTAAATTTTCGATATCTAAATTCTCGGTATCTAAATTTTCAATGTCTAAATTCTCTACATCTGATTTTTCTTCATCTAAATCTTCGACATCTAAATTTTTTATATCTAAATCTTTTACATCTTCATCAAAATGAAACTCATCTATATCTTCTATGTCCTCAAATGGAGAATCACTTATATCGAGAGAATTTTCTAAGTCCTCATAACTTTCAGTTATAGTTATACTTGATTCTTTTTTATCTTTATTCAAAATTTCTTTATTATCATTTTTATCTATTTGATTTTGCTCTAAATTTTCAAGATTGTTTAGGTTTTTGTTAGATTTTTTCTTCATTTTTTTATTCCAATTTCTATATCTAATTTTTAGTTCTAATATCTACTTGTTACAATCCTTTATTCTAACATTATTTTGTGTTTATATTTTGTTCTTTATCTCTACAAATATTTAAAGGCTTAATTTATCTAAACGCTCAGATTGATATTCGTCAAGTTTTTTACTGATTTTTTCAGATGAAAATGCGTCTATTTCAGCATTTTCCAATAAATCAACAGCCTCTTTTGCCTGCTTTAATACATCAAAATCTCTAAAAATATCAGCAATTTCAAATGCTAAATCTCCACTTTGAGCCATTCCAAAAATTTCTCCCGGACCTCTTAGCCTTAAATCTTCAGAGGCAATAAAAAAGCCGTCATTTGAATTTCCTACTACCTCAAGTCTTTGTTTTGCAGATTTTGAATTAGAAGTTTTTACAAAAATACAATAGCTTTGTAAGCTACTTCTTCCCACACGCCCTCTAAGCTGATGCAAAGTTGCAAGCCCAAATCTTTCTGCATTTTCAATCATCATTACAGTAGCATTTGCAACATCTACTCCAACCTCTACAACTGTTGTAGAAACTAAAATCTGTATTTTGCCCTCTGCAAACTCATTCATTATCTTATCTTTTTCACTTGGCAACATTTTCCCATGTAAAAATTTTATACTAATGCTGTTAGCAAAGTATTTTTTTAAGACTTCCGTATAATCTATTACATTTTCAGCATCAATACTTTCACTTTCTTCAACCATGGGACATATTACATAAGCTTGATGTCCTTTTTCTATTTGTTTTTTAATGTGAAGATAAGCCTTTTCTCTATCTTTTTTCTCAATGACTGCATTTTTTATAGGTAATCTTCCAACAGGTTTTGTAACTATATTACTTATATCAAGGTCTGCATACAAAATAACTGCTAATGTTCTAGGAATTGGAGTAGCACTCATTACTAATGTATGTACTTCAAAACCTTTTTTTGCAAAATCTTGTCTTTGCCTTACGCCAAATCTATGTTGTTCATCTGTTATAACTAGGGCTAAATTGTCAAACTCTACTGACTCCATAATCAAAGCATGTGTCCCTATTAAGATATCAATGTCATGATTTCTTATTTGTTCGTAAACTTTTAGATGTTCTTTCTTGGTCATAGAACCTGTTAAAAGTGCTATTTTCGGTGGTTTACTTAACTTTTCTATTAATTTTGACATGCTTTTAAAATGTTGCATGGCTAAAACTTCAGTCGGCACCATAATACTTGCTTGATAGCCTGAATATGTGCATGCAAGTAGAGCTATCAAAGCTATAACCGTCTTTCCTGAACCAACATCTCCTTGCAAAAGCCTATTCATAACTTTTCCGGATTTAAAATCATTAAAAATATCATTTACTGCGTCTTTTTGCGAATCCGTAAGTTCAAAAGGGAGTACACTGCAAAACTCGCTATAAACCTCTTCTAAATTTTTTAAGTGAAAATGTGATTGTTTTAAAGTTCTATCCTTATTTAACTTTTTTATAGCTAGCAAAAATAAAAAAAACTCATCAAACACAAGTCTTTTTCTTGCACTTATAGCCACATTCATGTCTTTTGGAAAATGTATCCTGCTATAAGTATTTTCCAAATCAATAAGGCTAAATTTTTTCTTTATAAAATCAGGAAGATATTCAGAACAAACATTTTCTTTAAGTAAACCCTTTAATAACTTTATTAAAAAATTATTAGTAATGCCCTTTGTAAGTAGGTAAATAGGCATTAAAGTTTTTTCAATTTCTTTGTATGCCTCTATCTCATAAACTTCAGGGTGTGATAGTTCATAAGTACTACCTTTTTTAATGATTTTCCCTATAAACACATATTTTTTAAAGGGTTTTATGGAATGAGTAAGAAATTTACTATTGTACCAAATAACTTTTAAATTATTTACTTCATCACTTAAAACAGTAGTAGTAATATTATATCTTCCAACTAGCTTTGTTACAAGTGGCTTTATAGGCATGGCAATGATTGTTTTTATCTCAGATATTTCAGTGCATATATTTTCTAAATTTGTAGGAGTTTTGTATTCCTTATATCTTTTTGGATAATATTTAATCAAATCCCATACCGTATAAATATCTAGTTTTCCAAGAAGTTTTGAATATTTTTCTCCAACACCTTTTACATCTGTAATCATTTTTGCCATGCCTATCACCTTATTAAAACTTATTCTACGCTTATCATATAATAATAAACCGGTTGACCTCCATTTGTAAGTTCAACTTCAACATCAGGATATTCCTTTGCTAGTTTTTCCTGCAATGCCACTGCCACTTTTTCATCTATATCTTTTCCATAGTAAATACTTATAAGTTCAGAATCTTCATCTATAAGTTTTTCAAATGCTGAAAATGTAGTTACATTTAAGTCATTTCCAACACTTAACATTCCTTTATCGCCTAAGACCATGACATCATTTTCATGAATCTCAAAGCCGTCTATATTGGTATTTCTAATTGCATAGGTTACTTGAGCAGTTTTTACATGTTTTATGCTCTCAACCATAACTTCAAGATTTTCCTCTGCATTTCTATCAGGCATAAAGGCTATAACTGCTGCAATTCCTTGTGGAATCGTTTTACTAGGTACTACAATAATCTTCTTATTTTTTGTAAGTTTTGCTGCTTGATTTGCTGCAAGAATAATATTCTTATTATTTGGTAGAACATAAATAGTAGATGCATTTACCTTTTCAATAGCCTCAAGTATATCTTCTGTACTTGGGTTCATAGTTTGACCACCCTCAATTAGATAGTCAACGCCGATTCCTGTAAATGTTTCACTCATTCCCTTGCCAACAGATACTGAAATAAATCCATATTCCTTTTCAGGTTCTTTCTTTGTTTGAGCATTTGTTTGAATAGCATTTTCTCTAGTTATCTTGCCTGAGTTTTTTGAAAGAAGTTCGCTATTTTGTAAACGCATATTGTCAACTTTAATTCTTGTCAATGCTCCGTAAGTAAGTCCTCTTTGCATTGCAAGTCCGGGGTCATTTGTATGAACATGGATTTTTATAACTTCATCATCAGAAACACATACAATAGAATCTCCTATTGAGGCTAGATATTCTTTGAACTTGGTTTCCTCGTCCTCACTAAATTCCTTATCAAGCATTACTATAAATTCAGTACAATATCCAAACTTAATATTAGCTGTTTCAATATGTTCTATATCTACAAAGTCTAGTTGTTTTGCTGTAAGTTTCGGCTTTTCTATATGAATATCAGTAGGAACTTCTTTTCCAATGAGTGCATCATAAGCTCCCTTTATAATTTCCATTAGACCCTGACCACCTGAGTCTACAACTCCTGCTTGTTTAAGTACAGGAAGAAGTTCAGGAGTTCTTGCTAATACTTCCTCTCCCTCTTTTACAATCTCTTCTGTCATATATATTATATCTTTGGTATTTTCAGCAAGTTCAACTGCCTTATCACTCATACCTTTTGCAACTGTAAGTATTGTACCCTCTTTAGGTTTCATAACTGCTTTATAGGCAGTTTCAGTTGCTCTTACAAATGCTTTAGCTAGAAGTTTTGCATCTATACTTTCGCTGTCTTGTATTGCTTTTGTAAAGCCTCTTAAGAGCTGAGAAAGTATAACTCCGGAGTTACCTCTTGCACCTTTTAGAGAACCTGAAGATATGGCTTTGCAAAGGCTATGCATGTTAATTTCATCTATTGCAAGAACTTCATTTGCAGCAGACATAATAGTCATAGTCATGTTTGTTCCTGTATCTCCGTCAGGAACAGGAAATACATTTAGTTCATTTATCCACTCTTTTTTTTGTTCAAGCCTTTTAACCCCTGCTAAAAATATTTTCTTTAACAGAGTTGCATCTATAGTAAATAATTCCACGAATCAATGTCCTCCTTAGTCTATTACTCGTACGCCTTCAACGAATATTCTTATTTTTTTTACCGGAAATCCTGTAAATTCCTCAACTTTATATTTAACAGTGTCTATGAGGTTATCTGAAACTGCTGTTATACTAACTCCATAAGCTACTATAACATGGAAATTTATAATTAATTTATTATCTTTATCAACCTTTACACTAATACCTCTTGTAAGGCTTTCTCTTTTAAGTAACTTGACAATTCCGTCAGTCATGCTGATTGCTGCCATACCAACTATACCAAAACACTCTACTGCCTGTAAACCGGCAAATCGTGCAATTACATCAGGCTTTATTTTAACTTCGCCAAGTTCTGTATTTATCTTTCCTTTACTCATATTCTCTCCATTCCAAAGTTGCACAAAAAGCAACCCTTGTTTTTGTGGTAGGTTCATTATATAACATTTTACTCTAAACGTCCATGTAAACTACATAAATCAATGTATGTGTTTTATCAACTCTTTAAGTCCTCAAACAATTTATTTAAATCGGAATGTCCTTTTTCCAAAGAATCTCCTGCTATCCTTTCTGCCTCAAGCATAGCAGCCATAGTTTCTTTGTTAGGGTATTTTACATCAAATGGAAGTCCTCCTTCCATAATTGATTTGTGTAAAAATATATTGATTGCGTCTGTTAATGTAATTCCAAAATTACTAAAGAGTTTTTCAGCACTATTTTTTATTTCAGGTTCTATGCGTATATTAATATTTGCTGTCTTAGCCATAAGCACCTCCTTTACTTTAAATAAAGTGTATCACTTTGTACGAGCAAATTCAAGACAATGTGAAACATTAGTGATTGAAAATTTAGATAGTTTTATGTTAAATTGTAAGTGAGTATTGAATTTAAAGCAGTTACATATTAAGATAATGAAAAACAGTTTCTTACTATTATTATTTTAACAATTAAATTTTAAAAGGTTTGGTGGCGATATGAATACAAAGAACAATATTGAAGAAAAGAAATCTTTTAACCTAAAAGCAGAAATCAAAAGTTGGCTAAGTATTATAATCATTGCAGCTTTAATAGCATTTTTCCTTAATAATTTTATTATAGCAAATTCTAAAGTTCCCTCTGCCTCTATGGAAAATACAATTATGACCGGTAATAGACTTATAGGTTTTAGACTTTCCTACTTATTTGAAAATCCTAAAAGAGGCGATATTATCATCTTTAAATTCCCTGACAATGAAAAAAAATATTATGTAAAAAGAATTATAGGTATAAGTGGAGATATTGTAGATATAAAGGGAGGTAAGGTTTACCTTAACAACTCCACTACTCCCCTAGACGAACCATATATTAAAGAGCCAATGATAGTTCAAAATGATATGCACTTTGAAGTTCCTGAAGATGCTTACTTTTGTTTAGGTGATAATAGAAATAGTTCTATTGATGCAAGGTATTGGAACAATACTTATGTCTATAAAAATAAGATTATTTCTAAAGTTATATTTAGATACTTCCCTAGTTTTGGATTGGTAAAATAAGATTATTTCCCTAAACAATTATTAAACGGTCTTTTTTTGTACTAAATTAAAAACATAAAAATATATAATAAAAGAAACTTTTTTTAGTAGCTTTAGTTACAAAATATTAAAACTACATAATTTCTTTTGTAGAAAAAAATATATTAATGTGCTATAATTTCGACATTATAAATGCTCAATAACTAAAATAACGAGTAATATATGGTAATAACAATCATTAATTTTCATTTTAAAGGGGGAAATTTTATGCATCAGGCAAGACAAATTATTGACGATATTTATTATATCGGAGCAAGCGACAGAAGATTAAATCTATTTGAAAATATTCATCCTGTACCGGACGGAATGTCTTATAATTCTTATGTTGTTCTCGATGAAAAAACAGTTCTTTTAGATACTGTTGACAAGGCTATTAGTAAAGTATTTTTAGAAAATTTAGACGCAGTTCTTAATGGTAGAAAACTAGACTACATTGTAATAAATCACATGGAGCCTGACCACACTGCAACACTCGCAGAGGTATTTTTCAGACACCCTGAGGCAACATTAGTCGGAAATACTAAAACATTTTCTATGATGAAACAGTTTTTTGATATGCCTATTGACGGACATACTTTAGTTGTAAAAGAGGGCGATACCCTAAATACAGGAAAGCATACTTTCTCATTTCATCTTGCGTCTATGGTACATTGGCCTGAAGTTATGGTTACATTTGATACTACATACAAAGCACTTTTCTCAGCTGACGCTTTCGGAACTTTTGGTGCTTTAAATGGAAATATTTTCTCAGATGAATTTAATTTTGAAACTGAATGGTTAAGTGAGGCAAGAAGATATTACACCAATATAGTTGGTAAGTATGGAGTTCAAACACAGGCACTTCTTAAAAAAGCAGCTCCTCTTAATATAGAATATCTTTGTCCTTTACATGGTCCAGTTTGGAGAGATAAGGAGAAAATTGCTTGGTTTATAGATAAGTATTCAAAATGGTCAAGCTATACTCCTGAAGATAATGATGTAGTTATTTTCTATGGTTCTATTTATGGAAATACAGAAGACGCAGCAAACTTTTTAGCAAATGAATTAGGTAAGAGAGATGTTAGAAATATAAAGGTTTTTGATGTTTCTACAAAAGACCCGTCATACTTAATAGGCGAGGCTTTCAGAGCAAAAGTTTTTGTTTTTGCTTGTTCTACATATAATGCAGAGATATTCCCTAAAATGGAAGATTTCTTGCTTGAGTTAAAGGGACATAATATGCAAAATAGAGATGTTGCTATTTTAGAGAATGGTTCTTGGGCATTACTCGCAGGTAAAAAGATTAAGGAAATTCTTTCTACTATGAAAAATATCAATCTAATTGGAGATAGTATTGCTATAAAGTCTGCTCTTAAAGAGGAACAGCTTTCATCTATTGAGAAAATGGCAGAGGATATTAAAGAGGCGTTAGAGAAGTAAGTAAGTTAAGAGTGGTATACCTACCGATAATAGATATACCACTCTTATATATAATTAAATTCAAGTTAATATTCTACTGACCTCTAACGTAATTATATATCCCTAAAATTACTAAATAGCACCTATTGTAAGCGAAATCTTTCTCCAACTTTTCTGTATAAACTGATTATCTTTCATAATAATAGGTAGTATCATTGATATTATAAGTAGTATATTAACTATAAAATGCAGTATATTTAACATACTATTTCTCCTTATCTAATTTTACCCTTATTGACCAAATACACAAAGCCAAGCATTAATATACAAAAAGGTCTTAAAAAGTGCATCTAATATACTTTTTAAAGGCTCTTTTTTTACAATAAAATTTGCTATTGCTACTATAATAAATATAATAAGTTCTATAAGGTATAATGTTCTCATCATTACCTATCCCTCCATTTCTAAGCTATTTAAAATCACATCTATATCAAACTTATGGAATATGAAAATAAACATTTAAAATAACTAAAACTACCACAATAAGGACTAATACCACCTCAACTTTTCTATTATTTTGCTTTATAAACTGATTATCCTTTAGTATAAGTGGTAGCCAAGCCCATATAATCATTATTACTAAAACTATAGTAATCAATATTCTCAACATAACAAACCTCCTTAACTCTATTTCTTATAACTACCTCCTTTAGCTTTACAAAATAAATCGAGAATACATTTTGTATTAGAAACAAAAAAATATACTATCAAGTCAACTACATAATATATGATTAAAATAGATGAAATATTAATTTCCTTAAAAATAATATCTAATACTAAGGCTAATGCAGTAACTAATACAGTCGAACCAAACCATAATATTCCAATTCTATTAATTTTTCTAAGGTCATCTAACTTCTTTTCCTCTATTGTCATCTTTTTATATTTTGTGCTGAATGATTCTAAACCACTATTTATACGCATTATTCCAATTAAATATATAAATATAATACATAATAAAGGTAAATACTTATTTAATCTCATCTTTCCTTACTTTCCAAAAATATCACTTTGCCAAACTACACTTTTACACATTATTTTCTATTTAAATTGTACATTGGTATCACCTATTTTTTTTGAACATTTAGCTTTTTGTCTGTTGTTTACAGTTGTACCAAACACAATTTACTTTGTCAATATCAAAGCCTATATTTTATATATTTGTAAGACAAATGACATTTTAAAGTATGATTTAAAGTTTTATTCGTGATAAATGTTTCTAGTATATTAACAAAAATTTTATTCATAAAAAAATTTAAATAAAAAAAAGACATGTTTTATCATGCCTTTTTTTACTAGCCCTCTGCCTGCATTGCTTTTCTTCTTTCTTCTCTCTCCCTTGCCTCACATTGTGAAAACCAACAGCCACAATAATTTTGTCTATACAAATCAAATTCTTTTGAGAGTTCTACTGACCTTTTATAGCCGTTTTTCTTTTTAAAATCAGTTGGTAGGTATTTTACGCCGTATTCTTCCCCTACTCTTTCTCCTATTTCACAAAGAAGAGCAGAGCTTTTCATAGGGCTTATTGAAAGAGTGGTAGTAAAATAATCAAAGCCGTATTTTTTAGCCACTCTTGCAGCCTCTTCAAGTCTTAACTCAAAGCAAAGTTTACATCTATCTTGTCCCTCTTTATCTTTTTCATGTCCTTTGACTACTTTATGGAAAAGTTCAGGTTCATATCTTCCCTCCATAAACTTAACTTCTCTTTCAAAGGGCATCATATTTATAAGTCTTATTTCTTCTGCAACTCTTAGCTTATATTCTTCCTCATTATCTATATTTGGATTATAATAAAATACTGTAATATCAAACTTTGTATTTAAATATTCCATACAGTATGAGGAGCAGGGAGCACAACAAGAATGTAGTAAAAGACTTGGATAAATGTCTTTTGCCAAGTTTTCATCTATAATTTTTTCTAATTCTTTTTGTAAATTTCTTTGATTCATAATCCTATAAAAAGTCCTTTATCTTTTTTGACCTTACAGGGTTTCTAAGCTTTCTAAGTGCCTTAGCCTCAATCTGTCTTATTCTCTCCCTAGTAACATGGAACTCTCTGCCGACTTCTTCGAGAGTTCTTGGATGACCGTCCTCTAGTCCAAATCTAAGTACTATAACCTGTCTTTCTCTTTCTTTTAAATCTCCAAGAAGTAGATTGATTTGTTCTCTAAGCATAACCGACTCTACATTTACCTCAGGAGTTAAAACATTATTATCTGCCACAAAATCTCCTAAGTTTGAATCGTCCTCTTCTCCGATAGGAGTTTCCAAAGATGCAGGTTCTCTTGCAATCTGCATAATCTCCATTACTTTTTCCTCAGACATCTCAAGTGCATCTGCAAGTTCTGTAACACTAGGTTCATAGCCAAGTTCAAGTGTAAGTTTTCTCTGCATTTTACTCATCTTGTTTATAGTTTCAACCATGTGTACAGGCACTCTTATAGTTCTTGCTTGGTCTGCCAATGCTCTTGTAACAGATTGTCTAATCCACCATGTGGCATAAGTTGAAAGCTTAAAGCCCTTAGTATAATCAAACTTTTCAACACCCTTTATAAGACCTAAGTTTCCCTCTTGAACAAGGTCTAAAAAGCTCATGCCTCTACCTGTATATCTTTTTGCAATACTTACTACAAGTCTTAAGTTAGCCTCAATAAGTTTTTGCTTTGCATATTCGTCGCCCTCTTGCTTTTTCTTTGCAAGCTCTGCCTCTTCTTCACTACTTAAAAGTGGAACTGTACCTATTTCTTTCAAGTACATTCTTACAGGGTCATCAGTACCCACTCCCTCAAGTATATCTATTGCACTAAGTTCAGTATCTACATCAACCTCATCTTCTTCATCAATATCATCAAAATCAGTATCATCATCTAATAGAACTAAATCATCGCTGACTGTTTCTAAATCATTTGGTACATCTTCAGGAATAGCCTCTATTATCTCTATATTCTTGTCCTCCATGCGAGAATAAATCTCTTCCATTGCCTCGGTGTTAAGCTCTTCACCTATGAAAGCATCATTAATCTCTATTGAGCTAATTTTCATGTCATTTTTCTTAGCCTTTTCCATAAGCTTTAAAAGCTTATTTTCAAAGTCCTCCGGAAATGAAATTCTTTTATCTTCGTCCATATTTTCCTCCTATCTATTTATACATACCCATAAATACCTCTGACACTTACTTCGCCACTTAAAATTATTTCCTCCTGTTTATTATCTCTTATTACTAAAAGTTCTCCATTGTCATTTATTCCTTTACAAATTGCCTCAAATTTTCTATTTATCTCAGATATATAGACTGTCTTTCCCTTATTTACAAGTAGTTTCTCATAGTCTTCTTTTATAAAAGCTAAGTTTCTATCTTTTTGAAAATGCAAGTACAATTTATTAAAGTTTGTAAAAATCTCTGCAATCAGTTTACTTCTGATACATTTCTTTCCTGTTTCAAGCCTTATTGAAGTCGCTATTTTTTTTATATCAGGGGAAAATGTAGAAGTGTTTGCATTTATCCCTATACCACATATTATATATCTTATTCCGTCTGTATCTGAACTCATTTCAGTAAGTATGCCACATATTTTCTTACCATTATAAACTATATCATTTGGCCATTTTATTAAAACTTCCAAATTTTCATTATCTCTTATTGCATTTGCAACTGAAAGTGCAAATATAAGTGTAAGCATAGAGGCTTTTTCAGTCGGTATATCAGGTTTTATAAGTAGACTCATCCATATACCACTACCTGCCGGCGATGACCAAACTCTCCCTCTTCTTCCACGTCCTGAAACTTGTTCATCTGCTACACAAAGTATTTTAGAAAAATCTTTATTTTCTGCAATCTCCTTAGCCCATTTGTTAGTAGAATCAACTTTACTTTTATAAAGTGGGATAATGTTTAAATTTCTGTTTTCAAACTCTTTTTTTAACTCAGTTTCGTTAAGTATATCATATTTTTCTAAAAGTCTATATCCCTTATTTGTAACAGCCTCTATAATATAGCCCTCTTTTTTTAAAGTAGCGACTGCTTTCCATATCGCAGTTCTTGAAACTCCTAAATTTTCACAAATATATTGACCTGAAATAAACCCACTTGAATTTTCAAGTAGTTCTAAAACCTTTTCCTTAACCATATATTACCTATAAACTCGCTATTGTTATAACGGATATTATTAATAAAAATATACCTGCTAAAACATGTGCAAATACCATTGCCAGATATTTTTTATTTCTATGATTGACTCTAAAGCTCTTTCCTGCCATAAAGAAATTGAGTACTCCTGCAAGTGTAAATATAGCCGGAAATGCAGGACGATTTCTTTCAGGTGCTATAAATGCTATCATTGCAAGTATAATAATTATTATACCTATTGCAATCTGAACGGTTTCAAAAAATGCAACTCTATCATCATTTCGTCTTGGCATTTTACCTCCTTTGTCTTGCAAGTTCAAACATAAAAATTGAAGATGCCACACCTACATTTAAAGACTCTGTTTTTCCTAACATTGGAATTTTTATACTTATATCTGAATTTTCTATAATCTCACTCTTAACTCCCCTTGACTCATTTCCTATTATAAATGCACTACTCTTTGTGTAGTCCTCTTTATCATATTCTTTGTCAGCAGAAAGTGTAGAGGTGTAAATTTTAATATTTTTTTGTTTCAACATTTTTATTGTAACATTAATATCATCTACATAAACAAATGGAACTCTAAAAATAGAACCCATAGTAGAACGTATTACTTTCGGATTATATATATCCACTGTATCTTTACTCATAATAATAAGGCTTATTCCTGCCGCCTCACTTGAGCGAACTATAGTTCCTAGATTCCCCGGATCTTGTATATCATCGAGAATAATTATTGCATGAGATATATCTTTTTCGAGAAGTTTTTCAAGCGAATATTCTGTCCTTTTTGCAACTGCAAGTATTCCTTGTGGTGTTTTAGTATCACTTGTATGATTAAACACTATGTCTGATACAAGTTCATACTTTATAGAATTAAGCTTATGCTTTGTTTCTTCTTTTAAGTCCTTATAACTATTTTTTAAAAATGTTTCACTTATAAAAACTTCCTTTAACTGCCCAAAAGGCATCTCCTCAAATATTTTAATCCCCTCAATCACATAAGTTTTTGTCTTATCTCTTAAACTTCTTTTTTTTATTAATGCAATAATATCCTTAATTTTTTTATTTGATGTCGACGTAATCATCTTGCTTTTCTGTACAATCACTTTCTTTTTCAATACATTTCTTTTGTAGTTTTACATATTCATCTTGATCTTTTGCCAACTCTTCAAGTTCTTTTATCCAAAGATTAACTTCTGCATCTGTAGGCATTCTCAAATCTCCTCTAGGAGATAATCCTATACTTCCTACTTTAGGGCCGTCAGGCATACAAGAACGTTTAAATTGTTGTGAGAAAAATCTATAATAAAATTTATTTATCCATTTATAAATATCCTCTAAGCTATATTCATTTTCAAATGCCTTATTAGCCAGTCTATATATCTTAGCAGGAGGAAAACCATATCTTAAAATATTATATATAAAGAAATCATGTAGTTCATAAGGTCCTACAAAATCTTCTGTTTTTTGGCTGATTTCTCCCTTAACAGGTGGCAAAAGCTCAGGACTTATAGGCGTATCAAGTATGTCAAATAAAACTTTCTTAAGTCTTTCATCTGTACTAAAGATAGCATAATATTTCACTACATATTTTACAAGTGTCTTAGGGATTGAAGAGTTTACTGAATACATTGACATCTGATCTCCATTATAAGTTGCCCAACCAAGAGCAAGTTCAGATAAATCTCCTGTACCTACTACAAAACCATTATCCCTGTTTGCAATATCCATAAGTATTTGTGTTCTTTCCCTTGCTTGTGCATTTTCATAAGTAGTATCAGTAATTGACAAATCATGTTTTATATCTTGTAAATGTAGTTTTACCGAGTCTACTATGCTTACCTCTTCAAGTGTCGCCCCAACAGCCCTTGCAAGTTCACAAGCATTTGCATAAGTTCTGCCTGTTGTACCAAATCCCGGCATAGTAACTGCATGAATCTTACTCCTATCAATACCAAGTAAATCATAAGTCTTTGCACAAACTATCAGTGCTAATGTAGAATCAAGCCCACCTGAAAGTCCAAGTATAACTGCCTCCGGCTTTACATGCTCAATTCTCTTCTTAAGTCCTATTGCCTGTATATCCAAGACTTCATTACATCTTTCTTCCAGTGTTACACTATCTTTTGGAATAAATGGTCTTGCATCTATAAATCTATCTCTTAAATATATATTTGAGGTAGAATAAAATTTCTCTTTATCAAGTTCAAACTCTACTACTGCATAATCATCATCTAATATTTCATAAGTAGAAAGACGTCTTCTTTCAGCATCTATTCTTTGTAAATCAATATCTGCTCTTATTCTACCATTTTTAAATCTTGTTGAACGATTAAGTATCTCTCCATTTTTAGCTATTATATTGTGGCCACCAAAAACTAAATCCTGAGTAGACTCTCCCTCTCCTGCATTTGCATAGATATATGCACAAAGTGTACTTGCACTATGCATTGAAATCAAACTATCTCTATAAACTGCCTTACCTACAAGTTCATCTGAGGCTGAAATATTTACAATAACAGTAGCACCATTCATAGTATGTAAAGTGCTTGGAGGATAGCTAACCCATAAATCCTCGCATATTTCAGCTGCAACACAAAGATTATCTAAATTACTACATTTTAACAATATATCTGTTCCGAAGAATACATCATAGCCAAACATCTTTACTTTTCTGGCTTTTCTCATTCCTCTTGTAAAATAACGTACTTCATAAAATTCATTATAATTAGGTAAATGTGTTTTTGGAATAAGAGCAAGAAGTTTGCCGTTTTGAACACATGCACATACATTATAAAGTTTATTTCTGTACTCAAAAGGTAAACCTACAAATACAAGCATGTCATAGCCTGTTGAATCTTCTACAATTTTCTTTAACCCCTTTTTAGCGCTATCTAAAAGAGTTTTTTGTCTAAATAAATCATTACAAGTGTATGCTGTAATGCAAAGCTCCGGAAATACACAAAGTTTCACATCTGCATTTCTCTCTTCATGAATATTTTTTATTATTTCCTCTACATTAAAATCTACATCAGCAACTTTTACATTTGGGGTAACTGCTGAAACTTTTAAAAAACCATCAATCATCTCATATCTATTCATATTATTTACTACTCAAAATATGTCAATATCTACATTAATATTATCACTGCCTAAACATACCCTGTTTAGCTTTAACTACTACAGTTTGGTAGTAATAAGTAGGTAATTCCTATCTCACCCATAGTCCACACTTCATTATTATATGACTTGCTATATTCAGCATTTTAATTAATTGCTTGAATATTATATTTGGATATTTTTGAGTATATTCTCCTTTCTATATTTTCTCTAAATCCCTTTTCCAAATACTTTTAATTTAAATTATTCTTGTACAAATGCTGAAACTTTTTTATCTGTATATTATATCCTCTCTTCCTGCTCCATTGCTTACCATTTTGATAGGTACACCTAATTCTTTCTCAATAAATTCTATATACTTTCTGCAATTAAGAGGTAAATCCTTATATTCTTTGATACCCCTTATATCAGATTTCCAACCCTCTAAATATTCATATACCGGTTTTGCCTTTTTAAGCTTTGCAGTTACAGGGAAGTCTTTTGTAACTTTACCGTCTATCTCATATCCAACGCATACAGGTAACTTATCGAGATACCCTAAAACATCAAGTACAGTAAGTACTGCCTCTGTTGCTCCTTGAATTCTACAACCATATCTTGAGGCAACAGCATCAAACCAACCCATTCTCCTAGGGCGTCCGGTAGTAGCACCGTACTCGCCACTATCTCCACCTCTTTTTCTAAGTTCCTCTGCCTCATTTTCGTCCTTAATTTCACTTACAAACTCGCCTGCACCAACTGCTGAGGAATAAGCTTTTACAACTGCTATAACTTCCTTTATCTCATAAGGTGGTATTCCTGCACCTATTGCACCATAAGCTGCAAGTGTAGAAGACGAAGTTACCATTGGATATATTCCATGGTCGGGATCTTTTAATGAACCAAGTTGACCCTCTAAAAGTATATTTTTCCCTGATTTAATAGCATTATATAAGTATTCGCTTACATCACAAACATAAGGTGCAATCATATCTCTATATTCAAAAAGAGTATTTAAAATTTCCTCTTTAACTAATGCAGGCTTATTATACAGATGTTCAAACAATGTATTCTTAAGTAAACATATCTTTTCAACTTTTTCTGATAAAATGTCATTATCAAAAAGCTCACTTACTTGAATACCGATTTTTGCATACTTATCTGCGTAAAATGGAGCTATTCCGGACTTTGTAGAACCATAAGCCTTTCCTGCAAGTCTTGCCTCCTCATAACTATCTTGTAAAATATGATATGGCATAAGTAATTGTGCCCTATCAGAAACAAGTATCTTAGGTGTCGGTACTCCTTTTTCAACTATGGAATTGATTTCTTTTATCAAATATGGTATATTAAGA
Source organism: uncultured Lachnoanaerobaculum sp. (assembly GCA_937925515.1). Taxonomy (GTDB): domain Bacteria; phylum Bacillota; class Clostridia; order Lachnospirales; family Lachnospiraceae; genus CALALP01. The sequence goes on from CALALP010000043.1 coordinate 80,838, forward strand.
GCAACGCCATTTCCTATTATGCTTGTGGTATGCTCATAAAATACCCCTGACGGCAAAAGATGTAGAGCAAATCTACCGTAATTATTAATTATAGTATGCCCTGCATTACTTCCTCCTTGAAACCTTATAACTATGTCTGCTTTTTTTGAGAGCATATCGGTTATTTTACCCTTACCCTCATCTCCCCAATTTGCACCTACTATCGCTCTTACCATAATCTTACTTCCTTTCCGGTATAGGTTATTTTGTAGTATTATACATTTATCTCGGCTTTTATGCCAAGTAAATTCTTATTTTTTTCTAAAACAGGATATACATATTCTTTTAAAAATTCCTCTACCTGCTCCTTACTTCTACCTATATACTGCTTTGAATCAGTCATTTCTTCTAAATCTTTTTTGCTAAGTTTAAATGATGAATCATTTGCAATTAGTTCTAAAAGATTATTTTCTTTTCCATGTACCTTTACATTTTCGCCGGCTTTCATAGAAAGTTGCCTTATTTTTTCATGTAATTCTTGTCTGTCCCCTCCCTTTTTTACAGCATTCATCATAATATTTTCAGTTGCCATAAAAGGAAGTTCAAATGCAAGTCTTCTTTCTATAACCTTTGGATATACTACAAGTCCACTTGCTACATTAAGATATAAATCAAGTATTCCGTCAGTTGCTAAAAATCCTTCCGGTATTGAAAGTCTTTTATTTGCAGAATCATCAAGGGTTCTTTCAAACCACTGTGTGGAGGCAGTCAACATTCCATTCATAACATTGCTCATCACAAAGTTTGAAAGTGCTGCTATTCTCTCACTTCTCATAGGATTTCTTTTATATGCCATAGCTGATGAACCAATTTGATTTTTCTCAAACGGCTCTTCTACTTCTTTTAGACTTTGAAGTAGTCTTATATCATTTGAAAATTTATGAGCAGATTGTGCTATACCTGCAAGACAAAATAAAACCTTAGTGTCTATCTTTCTCGAATAAGTCTGACCTGAAACAGGATAACAATTAGAAAATCCCATTTTTTGTGCTATAAGCTTATCAAGTTGTTTTATCTTCTCATCATCTCCTGAAAAAAGTTCCACAAATGAGGCTTGAGTTCCCGTAGTTCCCTTACAACCGAGTAACTTAATATTATCAATTAAATGTGTAATTTCTTCAAGGTCAAGTAATAAATCATGTATCCAAAGACTTGCTCTTTTTCCAACTGTTGTTGGTTGTGCAGGCTGAAAATGTGTAAATGCTAAAGTAGGTAAGTCTTTAAACTTATCTGCAAACTTTGAAAGCTCTGCTATAACATTTAATACTTTTTTCTTTACTAGATTTAATGCCTCTACCATAAGTATAATATCGGTATTATCCCCTACATAACAACTTGTTGCTCCTAAGTGGATAATGCCTTTTGCCTTGGGACATTGAACACCATAAGCATACACATGGCTCATCACATCATGTCTAACTTCTTTTTCTCTTTCTTTTGCAACCTCAAAATTAATATCTTCCTTATGCTCTTCAAGCTCTGCAATCATCTCATCTGTAATGCTGTCTATTCCAAGCTCTTTTTCAGTCTTTGCAAGTGCAATCCAAAGTTCTCTCCAAGTTCTAAACTTCTTTTCTTGTGAAAAAATATATTGCATATCCTTAGAGGCATATCTTTCAGACAATGGGCTTATATATTTATCGTACATATTTTCTCCAATCCTATAATGCAATTCTTCTTGCAACTTCCATATAAGCCTCTGATAAGTTTCCAAGATTAAGCCTTAATCTGTCGGCATCAAGTCTTTCATGGGTTTCCTTATCCCAAAGCCTACAACTATCTAAAGATATAGAATCAATAAGAATTATATCTCCATGGCATCTTCCAAACTCCATTTTACAGTCAATAAGGTCTAAACCATACTTGCCAAAATAGTCTATAAGCAATTCATTTACCTTAAAAGCATAAGAAACTATTTTATCTATTTCTGCATTACTTGCAAGCTCAAGTGCTAAAATATAGTAACCGTTTAGCATAGGTTCTTTTAGTTTCTTATCCTTATATATAAACTCAAGTACAGGAGTTTTTAATCTAACTCCCTCTTGTATCCCTGTTTTCTCTGTAAAACTTCCGGCTGAATAGTTTCTAACCTTTACTTTCAAAGGGATAGGACTAGCCTTTTTCACTAAAGTTTCTGTTTCGTTTAATTCTGATGAAAAATGAGTCGGCACGCTATTTGATTCCAATAATTTATAAATCTGATTATTTAATAAATTAGTAAATCTTGCTTTGCCCTCTACATTTTCCCTCTTATCCTCATCTACAACAACTAAGTTATTATATGACATTACCAATAAATCCGGATTTTCGGTTTTATAAAGTGTTTTAGTATTGCCATTATAAATTTCTTCAAGCTTTTCCACTAGCCCCTCCTCTTATAAACTATTGTGAAATTACATCTGCCATTGTATATAAACCTGATTCCTTTTTAGCTAAGTACCTTGCAGCGGCTATTGCACCCTTTGCAAATATATTTCTTGAGTATGCACTATGGGAAAATGTTATCACTTCATCTTCTCCTGCAAAAATCACGTCATGCTCTCCGACAATACTGCCCCCTCTTACAGCACTTATTCCAAGTTCATATTTATCTCTAGCTTTATGAAGTTTTGACCTGTCATAAACATACTCAAATTTATTGTCAAAAGCCTCATTTACAGAATTTGCCAACTCAAGTGCTGTACCACTTGGTGCGTCAAGCTTTCTTCTATGATGTTTTTCAACTATCTCAACATCAAAACCTGAATCAGCTAAAATCTTTGTTGCCTCTTTTACAAGTTTAAGTAGTAAATTAATTCCCAATGACATATTTGCAGAACGTAAAATTGCAGTAGTTTTAGAAACTTCCTCAACTTTTTTTATCTGCTCATCACTAAGTCCTGTAGTACAAAGCACTACAGGTATTTTCTTATCTTTACAAAAATCAAGTAAATTATCAACAGCCTTTACACTTGCAAAGTCTATTATAACATCTGCATCTTCTTTTACTTCTTGCAAAGAAGAGTATACAGGAAAGTCAAACTTTTGTTCAGTATTAATGTCAACTCCTGCAACAATCTTTGCATCTTCTAAATTAAGCCTAGCAATAGCTATTCCCATAGCACCATTGCAGCCATGCATAATAATTTTTATCATAATTCTCCATTAAAGTATTTTGTATTCTTTCATAGCAGCTCTAAGGCTCTCTTCATGCTCAGGTTCAATCTCAGTAAGTGGAAGTCTATAACCTCCTACTTCTTTTCCTTGTAAATTCATAGCAGCCTTAACAGGAATCGGATTTACTTCTATAAATAATTGATGAATTAAATCAAGTGCCTCTAATTGAAGTCTTGCTGCTCTTTTTACATCGCCGTCAAGCATTGTTTGACACAATTCATGTGTTTTTCTTGGTGCTACATTACTTAAAACTGATATAACCCCTACTCCACCAAGGGACATGATAGGTATGATTTGGTCGTCATTTCCTGAATATACATCGATTTCAATGTCTTTGCATAGATTAAATAGCTGAGCAATAGCTGAAATATCTCCACTAGCCTCTTTTACTCCGACTATATTTTTAACATTTTTAAATAGGTATGCCATGGTTTCAGGAGCAAGTTTAACTCCTGTACGTCCCGGTATATTATATAATAAAATAGGTAGTGTAACTGAATTTGCTATTTCTGTAAAATGTCTTATCATTCCCTTTTGAGTCCCTTTATTATAATAAGGACTTACTACTAAAAGACCGTCTGCCTTATATTTTTGTGCCTCAGTAGATAGGTAAATAGCTGTATCTGTACAATTTGAACCTGTACCTGCTATTACCGGTATTCTCTTGTTTACAATTTCTATAGTTCTTTTAATTACATTTAAATGTTCCTCATGTGTAAGAGTGGCCGCCTCGCCGGTAGTACCACAAGCTATAATGCAATCTGTACCCTCTGCAATTTGCTCTTCAACAATCTCTTCAAGTTTGTTATAGTTTACACTCTTATCAGAATTAAAAGGAGTAATAAGAGCTACTCCTGCCCCCTTAAATATTGCCATACCTTTGCCCTCTACTTCCTTTTTTCTTTTTTAATTACTTCGCCTTGACATTTATAAATGCTTTTAGCATCAACACACCCTCTTACACTTGAAAGAGGATAAATGTTTGAGTCCTTACCTATAACAGTCCCCGGATTTAATACTGAACCACAACCCACTTCAACATTATCACCTACCATAGCACCAATTTTTTTCAGTCCTGTTTCAATATCTCCGTCTGTACAATGTATACTTATATTTGTTTTATCGCTTTTTAAATTGCTTGTAAGTGATGATGCTCCTAGATGACTCTTATAGCCTATGATTGAATCTCCTATATAGTTATAGTGAGGTATCTGAGCCTCATTAAAAATAATTGAATTTTTTAATTCACATGAATTTCCAATTACTGCACCTGCTCCAACAATTACTTTTCCTCTAAAAAATGCACAATGTCTTATCTCAGCATTTTCACATATAATAAGAGGTCCTGCAAGGCATACAGTAGGTGGTATTCTTACTGAATTATGTATCCAAACATTATTGCCTATTTTTCTATATTCATTTGGATTAAGAGTATTTCCTAACTCTACAATAAATTTACCAAGCCCCTCAAGTGCCTCCCAAGGATACTTAAATTTCTTTAAATATTCCTCTGCAATAGTATTACTAAGAGTATAAAGTTTTGCAATTTTTGTTTCCAATTTTTTCATTAAAAAATTCTCCTTAAAATATTACTTTTTATAAAGGTTATGAATATTATCAAATGCCTGTTTAAGAACATATTGATTATTTAAATTTAAAACTGCTCCTATCCTAGATCTAATAAAGTTATCAAGCTTTACCATATATTCATCAGAAGTTATGCTCCCCTCAGATACATAAGTAAGCCCCTTTTCCCAGCTTGCTGTAAGTTCAGGATTTAACAGTTGTTTTATAGAGGCATTGACTGCCTCATAAACCATTTCCCCAAATATAGAGGGTGTAATTATCTGAGTCTTTTTATTTAAGTTTAAATATTTTATATTAAAAAGTTTTTTAAGTATTTCAGCTCTTGTAGCAGAAGTACCGATTCCACTACCCTTAATCTGACTTCTTAAATCCTCGTCTTCTATAAGTTGCCCTGCATTTTCCATAGCAAGAATCATAGTTCCTGAAGAATATCTCTTAGGTGGAGATGTTTCGCCCTCTTTAATATAAGCATCTACAAAGGCAAGTTTTATACCTTTTTTCAACTCTTTAATTATATCAGAATTTTTAGATTCATCATCTATTTTTTCTTTATCATTTTGGTCGTAAACTTCCAAATATCCCTTTTCTTTTAAAACCCTAAGATTTGCAAAGAAATGTTCGGCAAATTTTTCTACCTTATTATCTAAAACATTTTCATCAAGCTTATAATTACTTGGTACAACTATATCTGCCATATATTTTTCATATACAGCAGGATTATAAAAAATACTTAGAAACCTCCTTACAATAAGTTCATATATCTTATATGTAATCTGGGCTAGCCCCTTTAAGGACATAGTACCTTGACCAGTAGGAATTATAGCATAATGGTCAGTGATTTGTGAATCATTTATATACCTTGATTTAATTATTTTTTTATAAACTTCTAAGTTAAGTATATTATTTGCATATTTTGATACAGCATCTACCTTAAGTAGTCCACTTAGATTTTTCTTAATCTCCTTTGCAACTGCAGTTGAAAGCACTCTTGCATCAGTTCTAGGATAGGTTACAAGCTTTTTTTCATAAAGTTCCTGTACATGCTTTAATGTTTCATCAGGACTTATTTTAAACCTTTTTGCACATTCTCCTTGTAGTTCTGCTAAATTAAATAAAAGAGGGGGATTTTTTACTTCTTTTTTCTTCTCAAGTTTTTCTACTATTGCATTTTCTAAAGGATTTAAATTTTTAATATCCTCTTTTATACAAGCTATAAGCCTTTTAGCATCTTCCTCACTTTTAAAGCCATTTTCCTTATATAGCTTAGGAGAATTAAAGTATCTTCCTGATTTAGTTACTTTCCATTCAGCCTCAAACTGAGTTGAATTTTTTTCAAACTTACCAATTACCCTAAAAAACGGAGTCTTTACAAAATCTCTAATTTCCTTTTCACGCCTTACTACCATTCCAAGTACACAAGTCATTACACGACCAACACTTAAAACAGCCTTATCCAGTTTAAGCAAAGCTGCAATGCTATTTCCATATTTTAAAGTCATAAGTCTTGAAAAATTAATTCCCATAAGATAATCTTCTTTTGCCCTTAAAAATGCACTTTGTGCCAGATTATCATATTCAGACCAATCCTTTGCATCTTTTATGCCTCTTAATATCTCCTCTTTAGTTTGAGAATCAATCCAGACTCTTTTTCTAAGTTTATTTTTAGGCTTAACTAGCATATCTACTAGTCTATATATATACTCTCCCTCTCTTCCTGAGTCAGTACATATATAAATACAGGAAATGTCCTCTCTTGTCAGAAGTTCCTTAACTATATCAAACTGTTTTTTTACCTGTCCTATTACTTCATATTTAAATGTTTCAGGTATAAATGGTAAGGTGTCCAATGACCACCTCTTATATTTCTCATCGTAGCTTTCAGGATAACTCATAGTTACAAGATGACCTACACACCATGTAACTACAAAAGAATCAGCCTCAATGTAACCATTTCTTTTTGCTCCCCCTCCAAGTGCCAAAGCAAACTCATTTGCTACACTTGGCTTTTCAGCTATAAAAAGATTTTTCATTAAAAATATTTCTCCTATTAGAAATTCATTACTATATAAATACCTTTACTCACTAATTCCAAACTTAAATTTGGTTGTGCTTTTAAAAACTTCTCCTGCCTTAAGTATCGGCTGAATAAATTTTGGTGTATTTATTGCATTTGGAAAGAATTGAGTTTCAAGGCAATAGCCACTTCTTCTTGGATAATCTGCATTATCCTTGCCCTCTAATTCACTTTTTAAGAAATTACCTGTATAAAACTGAACCCCCGGAAGATCGCTATAAACTTCCATTAGTCTTTTACTCTTAGGGTCTCTTGCCTTTGCAATAAGCTTAAGTTTACCTGTATAATCTTTAATAACCCAGTTATGGTCATAGCCCTCTCCTTGAAGTATACATTCATAATCTGAATTTATGCCCTTTCCTATTTTAGTAAATTCTCTAAAATCCATAGGAGTATTTGTAACATCTTCTATCTCTCCGGTAGGAATAGAAAATAAATCGGCAGGCAAAAATGAATCTGCATTTATAAAGATTTCTTGTTCCGATATATCCTTTGTATCATGCCCTGCAAGATTAAAATAAGCATGATTTGTAAGATTGCATATAGTAGTTTTATCACAAGTCATTTCATAATCAATTCTAAGTGAATCTTCTGTTAGTGAGTATACTACTTTTATATCAGCATTTCCGTCAAAGCCTTGATCTTTATCAGGGCTATGTAGTTTAAACTCTACTTTACTTACATTATCTTCTTCATAAGCTCTGCCCTCCCACATTCTAAGCTCAAAATAATCAGGCCCTGAATGTAGTGAATTTACTTCATTATTAATCTGTAGCTGATACTCCTTGCCCTCAAGGCTAAACTTGCCTCTTGAAATACGATTTGCACATCTTCCTATAACTGCTCCAAAATGTGGTGGATTAAGTTCATACTTTGAAACAGTATCATAGCCAAGAACTATATCTGCTTTTTTATTATCTTTATCCAAGGTTTTCATACTTACCCAAACAGCACCTAAATCTATGAAAGATGCCTCTAGCCCTTTTTCATTTTTCAGAGTATAAAGACTTACTTTTTTATTATCTTTTGTATGACCAAACTCACTTACTAAATAGCTCATTTTCACCTCTCTATTTTTTAATCTGTATCTTTATAGTATAAGTAATTTTGTACTAACAGTCAAATGTTTAAAATACTAAATAACCTACACCTTTATTTTACATGGCATATTTTCTTGATATTTCACTGATAATATTATATAACTATATCAGTTTACAGCTAATGTGAATCTTAAAAGAGGATATTACACTAATAGATTTCAATGCTTAATTCTATATTACTATCTATTTTAGTACTATATGTTGCAAAATATCTATCTATATGTACTATGGAGCTGTTGCAAAACTAATTTTCATTAGTAACTATGTTTTTCGTACAAATACAGAGAAAACTATATTTGC
>CALALP010000044.1 GCA_937925515.1 uncultured Lachnoanaerobaculum sp.
GGTTTCCTCGCCGTCGGCGAGGAAACCCATAAATAAATGTTGAAATTAAACAAGTATAATAAACTTAATATTTTGCAACACCCTCAAATATAAATTATAAATGTATGCAATTAGTATTAAAAGGAGTAAAATGAAAAATTTTATTTTTAACAAAAGTTACTTTTCAAAAAAAGCTATTTTAGTTCTTATCTTATTTCCACTTGTTATTGCTATAATATGTATTGCAATCGGTCGTCTTTATATCCCTGTCCCAAAGGTTGTAGATACCATAAGTAAACTTATTTTAGGAAAAGAAATAGATGCACAGCTTTATTCAATAATTGTAAACCTAAGAATGCCTAGAATAATCATGGCTATGATAGTTGGGGCAGGGCTTACTTGTGCAGGTGCGGCATTTCAATCATTATTCTCAAACCCACTTGCGACCCCTGATATCTTAGGCGTTACAAGTGGAACATGTCTTGGAGCTATTGCTGCTATGCTACTTAGCCTTGATTTAGTATCAGTTCAACTTATCGGCTTAGTTTGTGGTTTATTTTCAGTATATATAACAATTAAAGTTGCAGGCGACAAGGAAAATCATTCAGTAGTTTTGTTAGTTCTGTCAGGAGTAATAATCTCTGCTCTTTTCAATGCAATAGGTGCTTTCCTTAGATATACTGCTGACCCAACTGATAAATTACCTGCTATTACCTATTGGCTTATGGGAAGTTTTTCATCAAGCACATACAAAAAAATTCTTATCGGAACACCTCTCATACTTATTGGAATTGTAATGATATTTTTACTTCGTTGGAGGTTAAATGTCTTATCTTTAAGTGAGGACGAGGCAAAATCAAGTGGTATTGAATTAGCTAAAACTAGACTTTGGTTTATAATAGCATCTACATTTATAACTGCCTCTTGTGTAGCAATGTGTGGTCAAGTAGGTTGGATAGGTCTTTTAATTCCTCATCTTGCAAGAATGTTAGTAGGAAGTAACAACAGATATGTTATCCCTTTAAGTATAAGCCTAGGTGCAAGTGCTATGATAATCATAGACACTATTGCAAGAAGTATTGCTAAAATAGAAATTCCTATCTCTATTATAACTGCGATAGTTGGAGCACCTGTATTTATCTCACTTCTTAGAAAAACAAAGGGGGGAATGTCATGAAAATAGAGGTAAAAGATGCCGGTTTTGGATACAACAAAGAAAAAATAATACTTAGTGGCTTAAATTTTGAACTTAAAGCAGGAGAAGTTTTATCTGTTCTTGGTGCTAATGGAGTTGGTAAAACTACAATGATAAAATGTATAGTAGGACTTTTAAAATGGGTTAAGGGTGCATCATATATAGATGAAAAAGACATTGCAAGCATGACTCCTAAAGAAATATGGTCAAAAATCTCATATATACCACAAGCAAGAGGTTTTGCTTTTTCTTATACAGGTCTTGAAATGGTTTTACTTGGACGAAGTGTACATATTGCAGCCTATTCACAACCAAGTAAAAAAGATATTGAAATAGCAGAGGAAGTTATGGAAAAGATAGGCATATCTCATCTTGCCAATCAAGATTGTAATACTATGAGTGGTGGTCAGTTACAAATGGTTTTAATTGCAAGAGCTATTGTGAGCAATCCTCGTATGCTTGTACTTGATGAACCTGAAAGTGGACTTGACTTTAGAAATCAACTTTTAGTGCTTAATCTAATAGAAAAATTAGTTCATGAGGACGGACTTTGTGCTATAATGAATACACATTATCCTGTAAATGCCTTAAGAATTTCAGATAAGACTCTAATGTTATGCAAAGATAAAAGTTATATGTATGGAGAAACAAAGGAAATACTTGTAGAATCTAAGATACAAAAAGCTTTTAAAGTAGAGGTTGTAATGAATAAAATAATGCACAATGGAAAAGAGTTAAGAGATATAATTCCAGTTTCATTATAAAAGAGGTAATAAGGATATCGAAAAGTAAAAAAGGGGTTTAGTATGAGAACTACGAAAGGAAACAGTCTTTTAGAAACTAGACGAATTAATCGTGCTTTAATTAAAAATCTGATTTTTAGAAATGAAAATATAACAAGGATTGATATTGCAAACACTTTATCCCTCACTCTTCCTACAATTACTACCACAATAAATGACATGCTTAATGAGGGTATATTAGAAGAAATACCACTAAATAGTACTATAAATGGTGCAGGACGCAGACCAAATGCAATAGCATTTAGGGCTGAAATGGCGTATTCAATAGGGGTTGAACTTGGACCTTACTTTTGTAGTATAGCAGTACTTAACATGAAAGGGCAAACTCTTAGTAAAAAGATTATTAAATCTCCAAATGAAAAATATAAGGTTATGCTTGATGAAATTTGCAGAAATATATCTGATGTAATTTTGCCCTACCCTAAAAATAAAATACTTGGAGTTGGTATTGGCTTACCCGGATTTATAAAGTACTCTCAAGGCATTATAAAAAACAACCCTAGAAAAGATTGGAATTTAAAGCCACTTGCAAAAGATGTTGAGGAAAAAATTGGTATAAAAACTATTATTGATAATAATGTTCGTATCAGAGCCATAGGATTTGAACTTTCAAAAGTTCAAGTTACAGATAAACCACTTGCATATTTATATACCTCAAAGGGAGTTGCCTGTCCTATTATTGCAAGATATGGGATAATTTCAGGGAATAATTCAGGTGCAGGAGAACTTGGAGAAACTGTTATTCAAGTAAATGCTAAAAGCTTTGAGCATAAAGTTGTAGATGAGCTTGCAAGTGAAAGAGCTATTTTTGAATCTTGTCAAAAATACTTACTAGATAATAAATTAAAAAGCCTTAAGGCTATAATTAAAGAAAAATCATTTTACACCATAGAGGATATAATAAGACTACAAAAAGCAGGAGATTCTGAGATAAATGAAATCATTGAAAATACTATCAAATACTTAGGTATAGCTCTCTCAAATGTAGTAAACCTTATAAATCCTAAGTTTGTAGTTGTAGATGCTTATATTATGAGTTTAGAAAAAAACAGAGAGTATTTAATAAAAAATTCTCATAAATTCTTTTTTGGGTTAAATGAAGAAGAAGTCAATTTTATTTTCCAACCTTATGATGAATTTTGGGGAGCAAAAGCTGCTGCTCTCTTTGTAATTTCAAATTTGTACTTAGATGCTTAAGTATATTATATAACCAATTTATAGGTAGAATAAATTCTATTTCTACCTATAAATTATGTTTCTTTCTCCTTGCTAAAGCCTCTTTATAAACTTTCTCATCTGAACGAGCAGAAATTACTATAATTTTCATAGTAGTTTCTACATATTCTATTTTATATACTACTCGTATTCCAATATTTTTAAATTTAATTTTAAAAATATTGGTTAAATTTGTACTAGATTTACTACCTAGAGGCTTTCCATAACCTCCATTATTTACAGGTAAGGGATTATTTGAAACTTTTTGAATACCTTTCAATACTTGTATACGAATACTATTATCTAATTTCTCTAAATCAGATTTCGCCTCTTTTAAGTATACTATATCCCAATTCATTCTATTTCTACATCCTCTGCATTAATAATATCATCTTCACTTATTCCAAAATCTTCCATAATTTCTTTCATTGAAAAAGTTTCAGAGTTATTTTCTAAACGTTTATTAGCCTCTAGTAACAAATCATAATCTTCTTCTATCTCATTCAACCTATTAAATTCTTCTAATGAGAGTATAATAGCAGTAGGTTGATTATTCTTAAGTACAATAAGTTGATTTTTAGTTTGAAGTTTATCAAATATGCGTGAGGCTTGACCTCTATTAAATTGTGTAATAGGAACTAAACTCTCTAAAACATCATTAGTATAAACCATAGTATTTCTCCTTTTTTATTCTGTATCCACTATTATATAATTATACAACGTAAAAATCAACATATATATAGTATAAAATAACTACAAATAGTAATGCAAATATTAAGAAAGTTCAGCTAACTAATTTCTAGTCAGTTGAACTTTCTTAATTAAATTACTTAATTTACCTGCTCTTTATAGAAATCACTTAGATTTTCTAAGAAAGTTTCTCTTTCATCATCTTCATAACCTGTAAAGAAAACTTCAGCTATATCAGAATGATTAAATAGGAAAGTTCCTACTTCCCCTAAATTACCCTCAGGATACATAACCCCTATATAGTCATATTCCTTATCATCATCAGGATCAGTTTGTTTCACTCCATATATCATAAGCTTTTTTACTGCCTCATTTAATAAAACCACACTACCAATAGGTAATAATTCTTTAACCTCCATTTATAATTCTCCCTTTAAATATTTTTATTTTAAAACTGTCTTTAATACCATTTCAGTAGGTAACCAAACCGGCAATACAGACTTAGCTACTGTTTTTGCAGCACTTTTTGCAATGTTCTTGGTTGTATCTAGTATCTTTTCTTTATTTGACTTAAAGTAATTAGATACTGCTTTCATTCCACCCTTAAAGAAATTCACTGCTCCTTTACCTACCTTAGCAAGTCCGTCAACAGCTTTCTTTCCTACTTTGGACATACCGTCAAATGCTGCCTTACCAAGGTCTAGTGCAGTATCTGATATAAATTCTGTCAGGTCTTTTTCTTGACCCAAGAACTTCTTAGTAGCCCATTTACATATAGCATCTCCTGCCATTGTAAGACCTACTGCCGCTGCTCCAACTAAGGCGGCAGGTGCAGTAATTGGCAATCCCATTGCTCCTATTATTCCACCGACTAAGGCAGTAGCACCCCATTTAGCGACTACATTAATACCTGCTCTTACGGCTATCTCACTGCCTGTTTCTGCTAGCATTCTTGCATTTATGCCACCATGTTCATCATAGTTATCTAAGAATGAAGATGCAATTTTCTCAGCCCAACCTGCAATTTTCTTTCCTTTTTTTAGGACAGCTCCTGTTGTTTTACCAAGCATCTTGAGAAACTTCTTATTGTCAAAAATAGGATTTTTTAAGACCTTAGAAACCTTCTTTGAATAATCTCTAACTTTTTCAACAACATCTCTAATAATCTCACTTCTTCCTTTGCCTACTGCGACCGGACCAAGTTTCTTGACAAGAATATCTATATCATTAGCTGAAAATCCTTTTTTTGCCCAAGCCATCGCCTCATTTGTTAAATTGCCCTCTAAAAAACCTTTATTTCCGGTTGCCCATTTTGCCGCTGCTCCGACTCCTGTTGTAATACCTGATGTACCTAAGCTGTTCTCACATCTTTCGTACTCTTTTAGTATATTTAAGATACCATTTTCTAAATTTCCAAGGCTATTTAAATTTTTCTCTAAGCCTACAATAGAACTGTCAATAGCTCTATAAATTTGAGAAAAATGTCCCCCTCTCATACATCTGTATGATTTTACACTTCTTAGCGAGGCAATAGTATTTGAAACATCTCTTTTATGTGCTTGATATGCACTTACTGCAAAGTCAGCTCCCTGCCAATTTACTTTGATAGAACTCATTAACCTTAACCTCCCTTATTTATATATGTCCCTATCTGCTCATCTAGCAAGGGTGAATAAGTGTTATTTCACTAAGCTATTACATCAGTCTGTAATGTAGCTGCTGTTTCTTGTGCTGTTCTTTCTGCCTCTTGATATGATTGTGCCATTGCCTGTAAATCAGTAGAATGTTCATTAATCATTCTAACCATTTTATTAATACTTTCCTGAAGTCCCTTAGCTTTATTATAATATGCAGTTGCCGCCTCGCCTGCCCAAGAACCACTTAAGCCCTCAACTGTTGAAAGCATGCTTGAAGTTAAATTTTGTACTGTTCCTGCTGTTGATGAAAAAGTTTGTGCTGTTGATATAAGTTTTTCAGGTGTTACTCTCAATGTCCCATTCATTTTTAATCTCCTTTTCAAATTTATTATATTTAGTTTGCTTTACTTATATGATCTTGTTGATGCTGTACTTAAGTTTTTCTGCTCCATTGCCTCATACTTTGCAGCATTACTTTCAAGTGCTTGGCAATACTTTTCTATAGTCTGAAAAAAATTCTCCATAGCGGCTTTATCTGAATTGTACGCATTATGGAAAGCCTCTTTTGCCTCGCCGTCCCACATTCCTACAAGCTGTTGCTCACTGGAAGTTAAATCATCTATTGCTTTTTTAAACTGATTATTAAGTTGTCTAAGTTCATTTGCATTGTTTTTTAATTCTCCTGAAGTTACCTTAATTTCTGCCATTTTAAAATCCTCCTAAAATTTATTTATTGTTTTATTACCAACTTTTGCTTGAACTTCCACCCGTTCCACCACCTGAACGAGGGGTTATATCCCTTGTTTTGCTTGTTGCAATAGTTTTTGATAGATTTGCTGTGGCTGAATTTCTTGCTCTTGCTATCTCTATTGCCCTAAGCTCGGCTGCCTTTACACTTTCTGCAATAGTTCTAATTCCCTGTGCTATATTTCTAATCTTTTTTGCAGAGTCATAAATACTATTTTGTACAATCTCTACTTTACCAAGATAAGCACTTGAATTATCACTTTGCCAAGCAACTCTTAATCTACTTTTAGTATCTTCTATTTTATTTCTTGAAAGTAGTTCAACTTGCTTAGCTAGTGCATCAAGTCGTCTTGCCTGAGCCATTGCTTGATTATAATTAAAAAGTACCTCTCCTCTAGTCATCAAACACCTCCTAAGCTATAATATCTGTATTTAACTCTTGGTTTTGTGCTGTCAAAGATTTTTCACCTTCCTCATATAAACCTGCCATTGTAAGTAAATCTGTCGGATGCTCGCTAAATCTTTTTATTACTGTAAGCATCTCTTCTTTTTTGCTCTCAAAGTCATTTCTACTTCGCTCTCCAACACTTCCAACCCAATAACCTGAACTTCTTTGCACAATGTCTTGTATAGCATTAAAGTTTTTATCAAGCTCTTTTATTCCTGATTCTACCTCTGCTGCCTTTGTCTTTAATACCTCCGGTTTTACTCTAAGATTCATAGTATCTCCTTTACACTCTTATACTATTTACTATTGAACCGACACTATTTTCACATTTTTCATACTCTTTTTTTGAGTGTTCTAAATCTAGTATAAGCTTTTCTATCACTTCTGCCATACTCTGCAAAGTATTATAATCTGATTCAAACTGAGCTGCAAAAGCATCTTTTGCCTCGCCCTCCCACATTGAATTTAGAGCATTTATGTCATTCATCATATTATCTCCATTTTTTTTAAGTTTTAAATGCTCTGCTCTTAACCTTTCTATATCACTTTGCAATCTCATAGTATCAATTTCAAGCTTACTATGTCTTGCCACTCTCATCACCTCCATATAATATTTTATTTATCTGTTTATTTACATTTGATAAATCAATATTTCCCGTGCTACCTACTTTATTTAGAAAACTAAATTCTTCTATTCCTTGCTCAAGATTAGATTCTGTATCTGAATAAAGTGCATTGATATTTTGTAATGATGCAGCTAAACATTTAATATTAAACACCTGTATATTAAGTTCATCTGATACCTTTGATAAGGCACTGATATTTTCTTCAAATTCAGTTTGTTGCCTTAATCTATGTTTTACTTCTTCAATACTGGAAGTTACTTTTTTTAATTCACTTCCAAACTCTTTTACTTCCTCACTTAAGTACTCAAGTTTATTAATATTAACTCTTATCTTCACCATATCTCTCCTTGCTATGTCTGTATTATATCTAAACTAAATTATTATTGTTTAAATTCTGATAGAATACATGTTTTTAATGATGAAATGCATATTAAACTAAAATAAGTTTTTCTCCTGTTCTAATTCTGTACTCTCTAAGACAAAAATCAGGGTTTAAATTAATTTTCTTATCTAATGAGCCGATAATCATAGATGATTTAGCACCACTTAAATTTAAATGCTCTTTTTTGGCAATAAGCTCGGAAATCTCATTAATTAAAGCACTTATCTTAGTTTCCTCATCTAAATTAAAATTGTATTCCTTATCTAATATAGGAACTGCTATATCAATATTTATCATTTTTTCTCCTTTTAACTCAAAAATATCTTTGGCAAAGCCTTGTAAGTATATAATGAAAGTTTTTCCCTGCCTAAAGTATCTTCTTGTATAAGTTTAAATGTATTTGACTTAAGTATCTTTATATAGCGATTTTCAAGTGGTTCATCTATGTCTAATTTTTCAATTAAAAGTAGATTTTCCTTATTGGAAATGTTGTCAATAAGCATTTTTTCTATAAGTTTGACTTCCTCTTCATCTTCTGTAAAATTTTTAGGAAATAAACCATTTTCAATGCTGTCTGTTAAAAAATATGTCTTTGTAGTTTCAGATAGTTTTATGGAAATGTTAAATTCATTTTCATACCTTTCTAACACTACTATTTTTTCCTCATTACAGTACAATATAGATTGTGGAAAATTGCCCAAGCAATCCGTAATTATAAAAATGTATTTAGCCTTAAGCATTTTATCTATAATCCTTAAAATCTTTTCTGAAACTACTATTTTAGAGTCTTTTTGCTCTATAAAGCCTTTTTTATATAATGCCAATAATTTATTTATAATAGTTTCATCTGCTACATTTTTATTATATTCAAAACCATAAATAGTTTTTACTCCTGAAATACTCAAAATACTTATAAATTCTATTTCATCAAATACATACTTCATAACTTACCCTTAAAAGCATCTTTATAATTTCTTGAGAGAGGTACAGAAATCTCATTTCCCAAATATATACTTCCCTCTGATAATTTGAAACCTGTTATCTTTTTTCTATTAACTAAATAAGCCCTATGTGTTCTTATAAAATAATCCGGCAAAGTTTTTTCTAAGTTGTCTATGGTATCATAAAAACTATGTTCAATACCGTCGATTATTAAATTGATTTTCTTATTCTCTGCCACAAAATAATAGATTTTATTATATGGAATTATAAACTTTTCGCCCTCGCTACTTATAGTAATGGTAGCGTCTGTACCACTTTCTCTTGTTTCTAGGAAAGCATTAAAAAGTTCATCACATACTTCCTTAAGTTCTTTATTTGAATAAGGTCGTAGTAGCAACAAATCAGGTGATATCCCCGGTTTTAAATATTTTATTGGAGATACACTTTTTTCTGATAAAAGCACTAATAACGCAGCTCTTTCCCTCTTTCTTAGGAAAAGCAACTTATCCAAATCATTACTATTTATTATTTCAAAATATATAATGTTTATAAGCATTTTATCTAAGTCTAAACTCTCCAAATTATTTCCATTAAAACATTTATAAAACTTCACACTATCATCTGTTTTTCTTGCTACTTCGTACCTACAAGCTGTTTCAATATCTTTTTGCTCTGTTTTTACTTTATTATATGAAAAAATAAAAATCATTTTAAAACTATCCCCTATTATTTGGAACTACAATTTTTTCTAGCTTACTATTTGCATCTTCAGACGGTTTCACACCAATTCCTACATTCATAGCATTGTCCTGAAGTCTAAATGGAACATTTGCGTAACTAAAGAATCTTTGAGAAGTAAATCTTCCACCAAATCTTATGCCGACTGCATTATCCTTAAAACTTTGTATAAATTTATAACCTGAAACCTCACTTATTTCATTATCATTTAATTCAATAAAGAAATAGAAATTATAGTGATAGCCCTTATCGCCAACCAATGTTTCAAGCACCTTTAATGCGTTAAATGCCTTAGACTCCCTATTATATATTTCCTCTAAAAAGCCTCTTATATTTGGAATGAATACTGCAATATTTTTATAACCTGACATTGCCTCAAAGAAATCTTCATTTTCCAAGTTCTTAGCCATACATTCTTTCTTAGTTACAGCTCTAATTCCTGCCTCCTTATGTAAGGTATCCTTGGTAAAGTCATAAATTTTTTCAGCACTGTCTATATAATTTGCTGATATATTTAATGCTGTATTCTTAAATTCCTCAGAACCAATCTCTATGATATTTACATCTGCTTTCTTATCTGCAAATACATGCATTAAATGCCTCATATAAGTTGACTTACCACTTTTTTTACTTCCACTTACTACATAAGTAAGTAGATTGGTAAGTTCTATAAATGAATAGCTTGCATTTTCAGCATCATAACCTGTTGCAATAGTTCTTGGATTATCTAAAAGTAATTTATAGCTTTCCTCTTTTATATAATCTTCCCAAGTAGGATTTTCAGGGATTACAGGAACTTTTCTTGCTCCAATTCCACTATCAATTTTATTAATCGCCTTAATTCTTTCTTTGATATTAGAGTTTCTTTCAAAACTTCCCTCGCCCTTGCAAGCAATAGCAGTCTGAAATTCTATAATCTTTCCTGCAAAATGTACAAGTCCTCTACCTGCAACAGCACTTTCAGGATATACAGGCGTTCTTACAACTCTCATTACATCGCTATATTGATAAATGTCAGACATTTCAAGTGAAATAGTGGTTCTAAAATTATCTGCAAGTCGCATAGGAAGTTCAGCATTGGCAAAGCTTGCAGCAGTAACTACTAAGTAAATACCATAGGAAATGCCCTCTTTAGCAACTCTTTTAATTATATCCTCAAACTTTTCATCAGTCTTTTCTCTAAAACCTGCATAATTGTCAATGACTATAACTATTGCAGGTAACTTTCCTAGACCATGTTCTACATAATCCCTAAAATTACTTGATGCCAATATTTTCTTTCTATCAGCAATTATTGTATTTAGCATTGTAAAGAACTTAGCTATTTTATCAATGTCTTCTTCCTTATCAGTCATAATGCCACCGACTTGTTTAGCATTTTCAAATACTGTCAATGCTTTAGAACTAAAATCAATTATATAGAAATTTATCTCTTCAGAGGAGTATTTATTTATAAAGGCATATATGGCAGTTTGTAAAAATGTTGACTTACCTGTTGCAACTGTTCCACATATTGCATGATGCCCACCATTTAAGAGGTCTAATCTAATACTCATCTGATTTTGATTTTCAGGGTCATCTCCCTTGCCTACCATTACAAAAAGACTAAATTCATTTTCTGCATTTTCAAGTCTTTGCTTAAGTTCTAAGTCTATATATCCGTCAAGTTCATTTAAAGTTATAAAGGTCGGAAGTACAGGCAACCACAAATGTATATCTCTGATATAGCCATGTTTTTTAGCTACTGAAAGCAAGTATTCATTAATAGCCTCAAGTTGGCTCTTTACCTTCATTTCAGGTAACTTAATCTTATTTTTTAATGCTAATTCCATAATAAAATCATACTTATCTTTAGTAGTGTTACTAAGTTTATATTCTTTAAAAATTTGTGCAAAATCTCTAAGCCTTGAATCATTATAAGAATTTCTAGGATAATCATTTTTAACTTTTGTTATATGGCTATAAACATTATCCAAAAATTCCTCACTATAACTATATTCGGATATAGCATTAGCCTGTATTTTAAGTTTACTTAATGTATCTTCCATTGCTAAGCAAATCAAGTTTATCCAGTTTTTCTTTGCTTTTTCTTGATGTAATATCTTGG
Organism: uncultured Lachnoanaerobaculum sp.; assembly: GCA_937925515.1. Taxonomy (GTDB): domain Bacteria; phylum Bacillota; class Clostridia; order Lachnospirales; family Lachnospiraceae; genus CALALP01. The sequence continues at coordinate 11,510 of CALALP010000044.1, forward strand.
TATAATTTCCTACTAAATCTACCTTTGCAGTAGAATTTAGAAGTTGTGCTACTACAAACTTAGCATTTCCAATGCTTTCATCATAAGTTGCTCCTGAATAACCTGATTGAAAAAGTTCAAAAAGTTCATCATTTCCAACTTGCAAAAAGCCTCGTCCTGCTTGTGTAAGATATGCTGCATCAGGTCTATGTAACATATCCATAGAATCTTGTCTATCTTGAACTCTAAGACATAATCTGAATTTAGAGTTTGACCATATATTGTCATCTACTGTACCTGCCGGCTTTTGAGTAGATAGTATTAGATGAACCCCAAGACTTCGACCCACCTGTGCAACTGAGATAAGTTCACGCATAAAGTCAGGTTCTTCTCTTTTTAGCTCTGCAAACTCATCTATAATTATAAATATATGAGGTATAGGCTCTTTAACATCTCCATTTTTATAAAGGGTAGTATAGGCATTAATGTTATTTACACCACATTCAGTAAACATTCTCTGTCGTCTTTTATTTTCAGACTTAATTGAAATCATGGCACGCTTTACTTGGTTTCCTGAAAGGTTTGAAATAGAGCCTATCATGTGTGGTAATTTCTCAAAAAGATTTGCCATACCACCACCTTTATAGTCTATGATAAAGAAACCAATGTCATCAGGACTATAATTTATAGCAAGAGAAAGCATATAAGTCTGCAAAGTTTCAGATTTTCCCGAACCTGTTGTACCTGCTACTAAGCCATGTGGACCATGATACCTTTCATGTATATCGAGATAACAAGGTGTGCCACCATTTTTAACACCTATCATAGCTTTCATAGAGGCGACAATATTGGAACGCCTCCACCTCTCCTCTGCCTTAAGTTCTTCAGGTCTTGCAATATCATACATATCAAAAAAGCTTATTGCATTTGGTATTTCTCCTCCACTTTCAGCCTCTCCAAGCTCAATGTTAGCTAGTTTAATTGCAAATTCCTGTAAACTGTCCTCAGAATTTTCATCAAACTGTATATTAATTTTTTCAATATTTTCATCTTTAGTAGAATACATTCCTGAAAAGTCGGCATTTTTCTCTATAATAAACTCACAACTGTTAGGCACTTCCTTATATGAATCTACTGCTATAACTGTTGAAAAACCTAGTTCTGAGCTATTTTCAGAGATATATTTGGAAATGAGTTCGCCTGATAAAATTTCCTTATCCAAAATGAAAATCACATAATAAGGTCGTCTACTTGCTTTTTCTTCCTCACTTCTAGTCCTTATAGTTTGACCTAGTTGATAGAAAATCTCTCCTGCCCCTGCTTTATCACTTGCAAAATATCTAATCTTCTTATCTTCTGACCAAAGATGAGGTAAATGTTTTACGAAATTCCATTCTTTTTCATCTGAAAGTTTATTTTTATCATAAGCAAATACTAGCTTTAAATCTGTATAACTGTTACTGCCTGCAAGCTGAATGATTAGGTTTTTTATAAGACTTTTCCAAGCACCACGCTCTCCTATACAAGCTACAAAGCCTTTTTCCTTTAAATCAACGCCCATAGGCACAAATTTCATCATTTTATATTGTTCTTTGATAGCCTTTGGCTTATCTGCCATATCATCATCTATCATAGAAAACTTTTCTTTTTGTACTTCTATATTTACAGGAAATGGTTCATCTCCCATACCAAGCCTACAAAAAAGGACATCTTTTTGCCTAAAGTTTCTATTCCAAAGTTTTTCCTCTGAAGTATCATATCTAAGCACCATATCAGCAGACGGATATTTTTCACGCTGTATTCTTGTATACTCATTAAATAAGCTATCTATATAAAGCTGTTTCTTTTTAAGATAATCTCCGTACTTAGCTCTTCTCTTTTCCTCGTCTTGTTTATCCTTTTCTTTGGCATACTTAAAATTACGCCTTGCCCAATAAGTGCCTATACCAGCTGAAACTACTGCTGTAATCATTCCTGTCATCATAAATAGACTTCCACCCATAGAAGAACTCATATTAGCAGCGGCTACAGTAACGCCTGTACCAAGTAACATAGGAAGTGCCATAGTTATAGACGGGCCTATTATATTAAAAAGCGGTGTTTCCTGTGTATCTTTTGGATTTGGTGGTGGGTCTATGGTAATAACTTCATCATCAAGCTTAGGGATAATTCTAGGGGCTCTATGAAACATTTCCTTTTTAATATTAGCTTTTTTATCCCCTGACGGCACAAGTGCCTTTAACTCACTACTACTAAGCTCAGAAAGTTTTACCTCTCCTTTTTCAAGAAAACTTACTGCTAATATATCTCCAAGATAAACAATAGTTAAACCGAAAGTTCTTATTGTATCAGCAAAGTTAAGTTCAGCTGTTTTCTCAAGTTTAATGTCATTTAAGAAAACTCCTTGACTATGAACATTTATAGTAGCTGATTTTCCATTTTTTATTAGGTCAAATGCTGTTTTTAATAAACTTTCATTTACACTTTTTGATAGAGAAGTATTAGTGTAATGTATATTAAAGCTATTATCAGTTCCAACCTTAAGGTTACTTCCATTTTCAAAGGCATATTTTTTAAATATAGCAAACTCTTCTTTTCTACTTCCTACTACAAGTTTTATTTCCTCTCCATAAGAAGTTTTTATATTAATGCTACCATTTCCACCAAGATCAATATACTCTAAAACCTCGCTGCTTATTTTAAAGGAATTAACTCCCTTAGGTCTATAAAGCCTCCAAGTCCCCTCAATATTCTCACAATTTAAGATAAGAGATTTATATAAATGAAAATCTTTTTCATTTATAACTATATTTGTTTCAAGTCTGACATCTTCTTGGAGTAAAACCTCCTTAAATGCCCAAGTATTATAGATGTAGATGTATTTATTCATATTTTACTCCGTTTGTATTTTTGCAAATGATAGTGCTTTACTTTTTCCTATAAGTCGTAGTACCACCTTTTTCTCCAGTATCAAAAGTAGCCTCTACTGTAAATACTCCATTTGATATAGTGCCATTCCAAGTTATAGTTGAACCATTCTTTTTGATAGTTATTTGATTTCCTTTAACTTTCCATTTAAAAGGCTCTACATAATCTGAATATTTATTATATTCATGTCCTGTTCCGTCCTCTTTTAGTATTTTCCCCTTGCCTTCAATTTCCTTATCAATATTCCCCTCAGCATCAGTTGAATCTATCAACTCATAATCCCCTGCAATATCCTCTATTGTAATTTCAGTTTCTTTACTTCTTTTACGCCTCCTTGTTTCCTCGGAATTATCAGAATCATCAGAATTATCTGCAACATAATTATCACTATTATTTTTTATTCTATCTTTTGCTACAAAGACTAATGCAAAAATCAAAATTATACATATCGGAATTGAAACAAGCAAAGCCTTAGAACCTTTTTTATTTCCACTTGAAACCTTAATAGTACTACTTCTACCATTATCTTTTGTACCCTCAAGTGCATTCAACATTTTATCTGCACTCTGATACCTTTTTTGCTGACTTTGAGAAGTAGCCTCATCTACTATCCTTTCAAGAAATTGTGGAAGTTCCGGATTTATTTTCCTTATAGGTTTTATCTCATAAGGTGGCTCAGAGGGATTCTTTCCTGTGAGCATATAGTACAGGATAGTACCTAAACTATATATATCAGATGTTGCATCTATCTTTACATCTATTGACTTTGATAAACGCTCAGGAGATATATAGCCTCTAATACCACTTCGCATTACATAATTTTGATAGTCATTATTATAACTATATACAGAGCCAAAACCTAAAAGCACCACTCTACCGTCAAGCTGTACTATAATATTATCCGGAATAAGATTTTCACAATAATAAGGCTTTTCCTGATTATGTAGATATGAAAGCACTGAACAAAGTTGCTTAGTATAAGATACAGCATTTTCTGCTAATAAAGCACCATTTGCTTGAAGATATGTAGAAAGCTTATTTCCCTCTACATACTCCATTACAATATACACAAAATCTCCCTCTTGAATCACTTCATAAAATATAGGAAGATTTCTATGCCTAAAATTTGCCAATTTCCTAATATCTTCAACAAAATAATTCCAAGTAATCGGACTTCTGTCATTTAAGCTTTCTCTACCAATCTCTTTGATTGCAAGTTGCCTATTATTCATTTCATTAAAAGCAAGATATACAGTATTGCTACTGCTTTTATCAAGTTGCTTTAATATTCTATATCCACCATTTAATAAACTTCCCTCTTTTATCATATAAGCCCCCTATCTACTCCTTAATCAGTTACTCCATATTTAGTAAATACTTCATCAAAAAGTGCTTTATTATCTATGTAAGTCTGATTATTTTCTATATTAGGAATATTCATCAAATCTTTTTTCATAATCTTAGCGTCCCATGAAAAATCCTTATCTCCAGAATAGTCTTTAAGTAGTTCGGCAAAAGGTACATAAGTACCTATATAGTTAGGAAAATCATATATATTTAGGGCATATGTAGTTTCTGCCATTTCATAATCGCCAAACATTTTATAAATATTTGCACTTATGTTTTTGACTAAAAGCTCCCACATAATGTCATCTTTATTAGCATAAATAATAGCTGTTTGTAACTCTTCATTTTCAACCTTTGTATCTTCTGAATTATTTTCAGTTTTACCATTACAACCAATTATCATAGATGCTGACAACCCTATAACTGCTAATAAATAAAAACTTTTTTTGAAAAAACTATTATCCTTAACCATACCCTTTCTCCTTTTTATTCAAAATTTATTTTAGTAAACTTATAAATTTCATAGTATTATAAATTACTTATAATTATACTTGTATTACCAACCTTTTTCAATACAATTCAACTATATTTTTTAAATAAAAACAATGATTTACTAGAAAAATAATACATTGCCAAAAAATATATAGAGCAATTATTGTAAAATTTTTAACTAATATCTATAAATTATCTTTGCTTAATTTTTATCTTAGATATAGCCTAATTATAACAGTTTAAAGTTTTTTTCAATGTTTTGTTGATATAATGTAAGTTTTTTAGGACGAAATGCAGAGTTGGATATTGTATTTATTTTATAAAATAAAAGAGCAACTTTTACACTGCTCTTTAACTAATTATTTTAATATCTTCTTTATGCCACTTTGTAAATCAGAAAAACTACTCTTAGGTTTGGTTATCCACATTTTACTAATATCAAAATTAGTTCTAATTAGATGTTCTTTTAAATTTTTACATTTAATAAATTCGCTTTTAAAATCTTTAGGACTCTTACAATTAATCAAGCTTTCAATTTTATTACTAATATTACAACACCTACATAATTCATCTTCAAAATTATTTACTTGTGGTAGTATTATAACCTCTTTTATATAAGATTTTTTCTCTAAAAATTTAATATTACTATTTAGTATATCAGCACTACAAGTATCTGTATCAAACACTAAAACAATTATAGTATTCTTTTTCAAATTTATTAAATGGCTATTTTTTAGTTGTTCTTGAACTACATTAAAACGCTTAATTTTACCTGCTTGTATTAAATCTAGTTCATTATGAAGAACCTTGATAAATATTTCCTCAGTTTTTCCCTCAACATAATATTCATAGATAACATTCTTTTTACTTACATTTCTCATAATCAATATACTTCCTTATGTGTTCTACATTTGGAGAGTGTAAAAAAACATCATTATCAATAGCATTCTTAAGTGAATCTGTTGATTTTTTTAACTTATCAGAGGCTGAAACACACCTAATTTTTACATCGCAACTGTCCTCTTCTTTTATCAAAAAAGTAAATGCATGTTTTGGTAAATTTATATTTGCAATGTCTAAATTATGAGTTGTTATAAATAACTGTTCATTGTATTGTAAATTAGCTATCATAACATTTATTAATTCTCTTTCTATATCACTATGTACATACACAAACTTTTCATCTAAATAATAGAAACCATTTTTATGCTCAATAAGTGCAAATAAAAAGTTAGCAATATCTATACCGTCTTTTGTACCACTTGACAACATTCTTTCATCTAAAAGTCTTCCATTTTGAATATAAATTTTACTTTTACAAGTTTCTATGGCATAGGTATCATTGTCATGGTCAATTTCTTTAATCCCAATAATTGAACTATCTAAGGTTTTTAGTACATCTTCTAATACTTTAAAATATTTGTCATCTGTATCTTCAATTTCTAAATCTTTTATATTATCTCTCTCCGGATAACTAAACCTCCAACCAAATCTATGTATATCTCTTAAATCGCTATTTGCACTAATGGATTCTATTCTTTTAGAACAAGTTTCATAACTATCATTCTTCCATATATTAATCATTTTTACTTCTAATTGTATATCATCTAAAGTATATCCAAACTCATCATTAATAATTGGAATATTCACACTAACTCTAAAAAACTTTTCCTCATTAGTTGCAAAGTCAATAATAAAACTAGATTCATTTGATTTATCTATAATTAAATCTACTAGTTTATCCACATTCCTTTTAGTAATAAAATTAAATATATTCATAAGGACTTTCCCTAGAGATGTCTTTCCGGTAGCATTTGTTCCAAATAATATATTAACCTTTTTGTATCTAAAATTTTCAAATCCTTTCAGATGTTCACCCTCAACCATACTATCCACTATTTTTCTTGGATAAGTAAAATTAATATGAAAATCATTGAATTGCAGTAAATTATTTACTTTTAAATCTAGCACTATCATATTATACCTCCTATGTATAAATTCCGATTTTGAGAAGTTATACATATTAAGTATAAAATACAATTATATTTTTTTCAATACTTTTATGGTATGGTATGTTTAAGAATATATAATTCTTTATCCTAGCAAACATAAAAAAAGAATGATTCACATATACATGAACCATTCTTTTAGTTTAACATTTACTTAATTCCAAAATCACTTATTGACCTTGACCGTCTTTAATCTTCCAATACTCTCGTATTAATTAAGGCTTAATAGGTTTTTATGGTTGTGGCTTTTGAGGTGTTTTTGCGTTTCCATTCTGCTTTTCAAGAATGTTTGGCTTAGCCTCTTTCTTTCCTATATTGAACTGATCCCAGTTGAATTGAATGTCGATATGAGCGATTTGATTCTGAGAATCTGAATCACCTCTAGTTTCAATCATCTTGTCAGCTGTACCTGTTGTATACTTACCGTCTAAATCAGGATCCATAGCTATACCAAGGTATAAGTCCATTCTACGGTTTGTCTCAGGGCTTGTATAGATTTCAGCATCCTTGATTGCATCCTTAATCTTCTTAGCATCTAAATTCTTGAGTGCTGATAATCTTAAGAAATCAACTCCACCTACTCTGAATACATCTTCTTGCTTAGCACCAAGGCTCTTAACTAATGCAAATGCTGCATCCTCTCCTGTGATTCCGTCGCCTTCTTTATGAACATAGATAGCAACACCGAGTAACTTCTCAACTGTATCTGTGCTAAGTCCACCATTAGCAGCCTTTGAACTTACAATGAACTTGATGTTGCTTAACTTAGCTGCAACAGTTCCAAGGCTTACGATGTCTGTACGGAATGCTTGTGCATAACCAGGATAAATGTTGTTAATATCAACACCTATGTTGTGGCTACCGTTTGTATTTGTTGTAAGATAAGGTCCAACCTGTCTCTTGATAGGCTCAGCATCCTTAAGTTCAGCTGAGAAATCAATATTGTTGTATTTCTTAGCACGATCTTTGTATTGTTGAATAGAACCGTCCTTAGCAATCTTGTTATAATTGCTTGTTCCTCTTAAGAAGAAATCTGAAGGAACATAACCCTTATCGCCAACTCCGTCAACTATTGACCAACCGTGATTCTCATCACCATATTGTGCATAAAGACCTAAGTCTACGAACTGTACATCAAAATCTCCTGTGGTTGCCTTTGACTGGATATTAAGTGTCTTTGTCCATGCTGCATAACCTGTACCTGTTAATACCATTGCAAGTGCTAATGCACCAGCGATAATACTCTTCTTGCTTGCTTTTCTCATTTTTTCTCCTATCCTTGATTAGTATAATACGAATCTAAGTTTTTTTATAATTTTTTTGCCAAATCGATTTGCTATAATTAATTTTACCATAAAACTAATAAATAACATTGTACTTTAGTATTATTTTCATATACTCCTTTAGTTTATCTTTTTTCTCTTGATACATAAACTATATCCTTTGCATAAAGATAGAAACTACCCTCCACAGGGAGTTCTTTTTCATCAAGGCTATATAAAACAGGTTGTCTTATTTCATCGGCAATCATAAACAAATCCTCTATTTCAGCCACTTCCACTAAAGTTCTATCTTCAAAACTTGGTAGTACAACTACATTTACCATTCTACTCATATTCTTTTTAAGAGATTTCTTTAACTTAAGTTCATATTTTTCTTCTTCATTAGGTACTTTTGTAAATAATAAAATATATACTACTAAAGCTACTCCTATTATAAATAATACTACTCCTGCAAAGAAAAATAGAGGGCTATTTTTAACTACTTCCTCAGTGGTTGTATTTACTTGTTCAACTTCATCTTTATCTTCAGGCTTTAATATTGAATAATATGGGTTACTATCAAGTATATTCATAGTTACTTTTGATTCAAAACTTTTATCAGCAGGCGAAACTTCATCATTTACATGGATTGTACCTCCAAATACAAGGTAAAATTCCTTATCAGTAGCACCTCCAAGTATTTCCTCAGCCTTAGTAACTTCTTCTAAATATTGAGTGGGCTTAATTTCAATGTTTTCATCAACAACTACATTAGTATCAGAGTTTTTTGTTATATTTGAACTCTTAAGTCTAAATCTCTTTTCATATATTGGAGTTTTGCTTTCAGCATCTTTTTGAAATCCCTCAATAACAGCATCTATATAATAATCTCCACTAAAATTAAGTGTTTTACTTGTTTTAAGTTGTGAACTAAAGTTTACTGAAATAAAATCAGTAATTTTCTTTGAATAAATCTTACCCTCATCGAGATACTCGTCTGATATTAATTCATTTCCCAAGAGTTTAACTTTATATTTGGAAGTATTTTTAAATGTGTATGTATATAACAAGTTACTTTTTTCTTCTGTTTTAGACTTACTTCCAAAGTAAAAACATACTCCTGCAACTCCCATAAACAATACAACAGAAAAAATTATGCCTAAAATCCTGGTAAGACTTGAAATTGCTTTTTTTTCAAAGTTAAATTTTTGACTTAACTTTTCTTTGTTTTCACTATCTGCATTATCTGCATTTTCTTTATCTATAATAGTTTCTTGTTTTGCAACATCTTCTTTATTTAAATCTTCTTTATTTAAGTCTTTTTCACCTGAAATAACATTTTCTTTATCTGAAACAATGTTTTCTGCATCTGAGACAACATTTCCTTTATCTGAAATAATATCTTCTTGCTTATCTAAATTTTCCCCCTGACTTGTATCTTCAGGGTGTATTTTATCTGACTCTATTTTATCAACTGTATCTACATTTTTATTTTGTTTCTTCTTTTTTCCCATAATCCACAACTCCTTCCGGTATGTCTGATTGTTTTTTTGTCATCATAATAGGTATTCCTATCTTGGGTATTACTGCTATGTATTTTCCATTTACCTCTGAAATTTCAACTTCATCATCATCGATAGAAAAATTATTATCTCCTTTAGTTATAAATTTAATATTTCCTGCCTCATCTTTTTTAATATCCACTATTCTATGTGTTATAACAATGCTATCTCTATAAAAATTTATAACTGTTCCCTTAGTAAAGCTTTCTATTTCTTCCTGATTTTTAGGTTTTTGTATTAGAATGACATCTCCGGGCTTAATTTTAGGTAACATACTACCTGTAAGAATGACTGACGGATAGATTGGGAATACTCCAACGCAAAACCACGAAAACATTATTGTACCAAAAAGTCCCACTACATATCCAACTGTAACCTTTTCATCTCTTACTCTTCTCGTTCCGTCTAAAACTTGTGAGGTTTCATACATAATCATTGTATAAATAGCAGGAAATACTATTCCTATTGCCGCCTCTGCAAGCCAATTCAAATCAGGTAAATATGGAAACATATGTATAAATAATTCTTTTACAAGTATATAAGAAATTGAAGAAATTGCTCCTCCATAATAGGATAAAGTAGTAAGCAGTATACTATCCATAATTGCAGGAACTGCATATTGTGCTAGGTATATGACTATATCTTTCTTTTCCTTAGCTTGACTAATGTTTCTCAATGAAATATCAGATAATAAAATCACTATAAAAACCACAAAAAAATACCATAGCTTTTTCTTTTTCCAACTTGCTGCTATGGCATATTCTCTTATTTTCTCCCTTGCTATAAGAATGGGAATAATTGAAATAAAGGTGTTAAATAATCCCTCCAAAGATAAATCATAGGGCGAGAGTTTTATTTGTGATAAAATTGCACCTACAACATACTTTATTGCAATAAAAATAAACGCTCCTGAGGCTGCTGAAAAAGCTATCCTTGAGTGCATTACCACCCTACCTGAAACATAAAGTTTAGGTAGGGTAATTAAAATGGCAAATAATGTAATCCAATAAACCATTACTATATATGGATACTCTATGATAAACTTTGAAATGATTGGAATTTTAGATATACCAAACAAAATGACAAATATAAAGGCATATATAATATAATATTTATTTTTCTTATACTTCATAGCATTACTCTTTTGTTGTTTCTACTTCAATAGAACTTGTTTCAATAGAACTTGTTTCACTAGAGCTTATTTCACTAGAGCTTATTTCACTAGAGCTTATTTCACTAGAACTTATTTCACTAGAGCTTATTTCACTAGAACTTTCTTTATTAATACTTTCTTGTTCAATAACTTCAGTTGCTTGGCTCTCTGTTTCTTCCTCGCTTGTTTCTTCCTCTTCTTTAACAACTATATTATCCATAGTATATACAACAGGAACATTGACTTTCATATCAAGCCTTTGATTCCAGTACGCATAAGAAATCCCTGTAATAGATAAAACAAAAACTAAAATTGCTACTGATAATCTCATAGCTCCTCCTATTTATTCTCATTTGATTTGTTTGACTGTTCTAAGTATAAATCAAGTTTACCTTTATAAGTTACCATTATTCCCTCTTGCTCAGAACTTAAATCTGAAACAATGCTTAAATCTTCTATTTTATCCTCTAATTTAAGTTCCTTTGGAAAAGTTAAAACCTTTTCTTTGCTTTCATCTGTTAAACCAAGATAAATGTGTCCTATATAGTCATCATTTTCCTTTGTTATACTTCTAAAAACATCAAATTTTATTTTTTCTTTAAATTCCTTTGGTGCATTTTCATATTCATAGACTGTTTCGCCTAAACTAAGATAAGTCTTTAAAGGTTCAAGTTCTAATGTTTTTTTGTCTTTTTTTGTAAAGTCTACATCATAAGCATAGATGTCCATAGGAGGCTTATTGCTCTTATTTTTTATAGGATATGATATTTTTATATATTTTCCCTCAATTAAAGGTTGTAGAGGCACTCCTGAATTAAAAGTTATGACAGCACTATTATCATTATTTTCAAGTTCTGCTTTTAATTCAAAGCCCTGATATGAAGTATTGCTTTCATCAACTATTTCAGAGGTATAGCCCTCTTCCCCAAAACCAAACTTAAAAGTATCTGTACTTAACTTAGCTGAAACCTTTTGATCTCTTGACCATTTTGCATAACTTGAACCTGCAGCAAATAAGGTCATTACAATAACCAATGTTACTATATACTTCAAAAATCCTTTTCTCATTTTCCTACCTCTTTCTAATTATATTAAGTTAGTAAAACTATTATCTTGTAATATTATACTTATCTGCAAATATAACTGCATTTACTCTATTATTTAATGATAATTTGCCTAAGATATTGCTAATATGTTTTTTTACAGTTCCCTCTGAAATCATAAGATTTTCAGCAATCATCGCATTGGTATAGCCCTCTCTTAAAAGAGCTAAAACTTCTATTTCTCTTTCAGTTAAACTTTTAATAAGTTTCTCTTCCTCAGACATACTATTTACACTCTCTAAAAGACTTTGGGAATAAAATTTACCTCCTTTATCAACTACATTTAAACCATATACAAGTTCTTCTATAAAGGCATCCTTTAAAACGTAGGCATCTACTCCTAGTTCTCTTGCCCTTAAAAAATCACTCTTTTTAGAGGAACTTGTTATCATAAAAATTTTCATTTTGTGTTGAGCTTTTTTTATTTTCTCTAAAAAATCAAATCCACTTTCATTGTTTAGATATAAGTCTAAAAAAGCCATTTCAATATCATTCTTTTTTGTCATCTCTAGTGCTTGTGCTACTGAACTTGTAACTAATATGTCCATTTCAGGTCTACAACTTTTTAATATTGTAACAAGCCCTTGTGCCACAACCGGATGATCGTCCAAAATCAAGTTCATAACCAAATCTCCTTATCACTCTTGGGGTAATGTCAGTCTTACTGCAACTCCTCCTGCTTTTATCGTTTCAATCAAAATACTGCCCTTTATAAGGTTAGCCATTCTTTTCATGTTTCTTAATCCATTACCACCTACTTTTTCTTTTTTATTTTTAAAGCCACAACCGTCATCAACAATATTGACCTTTACTTTCTTATCTTCACAAGAAATATAAACATCTATATTGTGTGCATTTCCATGACGTACAGCATTATTTATAGCCTCACAAACAACTCTATATATAACAATTTTCTTAGATGACTGAAGTAAATCTATGTCATCATCCATTTTAAAATTAATATTTACACTATTAAGCTTTGAAACTTCGCTTATATAAAGAGAAATTCTTTTTCTGAAAAACTCCTCACTTTCATCTTCAAATCTATTGCCATAGATTGTTTCCCTTAATTCAGTCATAGTAAGTTGAGTAGATTTATTTAGCTCCTTAATTTTACTTTTAATAGATTCATCTTCTAAGGACTCTAAATTTAATTCAAGACTTTTAAGACTGCAAGAAATACCGAAAAGCTTTTGTATTGTAGTATCATGAATTTCATCTGCAATCCTATTTTTCTCTTCACTACTGATATATTTTTCCATATGGTCATGCATATCCATATTTTTAAATATTATCTCAATAAGTCTTAAATAGAATTTTTCTTTTTCAGTGTATTCTTCCTCAATTTTCTTTCTTACAATTATTCCACATATTGAAACTTCATCTCCTATTGGAATAATTTCATAAATTTCAGAATCAATCCTCTTTACAATTTTTTCAAATTTACGACTATCTAAACAATATGCTGAAATGTATTGCACAAAATACGAAACTTTGTCAGACTCAATGTCAGAACTTGAAACTTCAACTATCGTACCCTCTACATCTAATTTCATTAATATAAGCCCCTTTGTAGCTATTGTCTTTTTTAAAATATCAGATAATAGGCTAACTATCTTCTCCGGGTCTTTCATTGCTAATATATCAAATGTTTCATAAATATTAGACAACTGTAACAAGGCATATTCACTTCTTTCATTTTCATAACTTATTTTCTTATATAACTGTGAAAGTTCCTCTCTCTGCCCTCTAATTTTATCAAAATTAATTTTTAAGATAAAGAAACTTCCAAGAGTCATACCGACACCTGCAACTATGTTTAGCTTAAGCCTTAGTATTGTATCAAAATCTGATATACCTGACCATGCACAAAATAAACACCATGCACTTCCAAAAAATATAAAAGAGAAATCTTCCTTTCTGTTCATTACAACAAGCAAACAACAAACGTAATACCATAAATATGTACTTGAAAAACCACCACTGGTATATACAAATATACCATAGGCAAAAAGCTCAAATACAAGTGTAAGTCTTGTTAAAACAACCTGTTCCTCAAGAGCATCATACATATAATTTCCTAAAAAACAAGCTATACCCATACCTATTATTATTAGGAAATTTTGTATGGCTATTTGAGAATAAAAATCTTCTACCAAAATATACAGTATAGAAGTAAATATATAAACAGCTATTCTATAATTCTTACATAAATCAATAAAACTATCACTATCACTAATTCTCACTTCTCACTCCAAATGGTCAATTATTTAATAACAATATAAGATTGTCCATCTCCTGTTACAATATCATGCTTGTCATGAACAATTTCTCCATTTTTTCCGGTTGCATAAATGATATTGCCCTCTGTGGTAATCCTTGCCTTACCTGTTACTTCTACAATCTTTGCTTTTCCTTTTATCTTTGAAATTAAAGTTTCATCTGAAATTTGTAATGATTGGTAGTTGTCCTTATCAGCTATTTTAATATTGGTAAAGTTTAGGCTATCATCTTGTGAATCATGTGCAAACTCTAAAAGTGCTAAAGTGTTAGCATAGGAAAAAATAAGTTCTGCTTTTCCGTCTTTAACGCTTGCTTTTTCTAAAATAACTCCCTCTGTTCCTGTCTTATTATTATACTCATTTACTTCATTTTGAGCAAATTCCTTTAACCCTTCGGTTGTGTACTGTTCCTTATCTAATTCGCCTATTAAAGCACTTTTAAAAGTGCCGTCTTTTTTTATGTATAATCCACTTTCAACAGGATTAAACTTATGTGAAAATGCTCCACATGAAGTAAGAAATAAAATAGATGCTAATGCTAAAGTTAAAAATCTTTTCATTATGTCCCCCTACAACTATTAGTGTTAAATTAGAACCAAGATTTTGATAGGCTTAAACAAAATAACTCAGTCTATTATATAATATACTAAATTATTTTCAAGTGCAAACAATATTTAAGATTTCCAAAGAATTAATTTGTTTCGTAACCCTATCTCTTAATAATTTATCAACAACTTCACTAAATTCGTCATTAATCTCTCTTTTTAAGCTAAATGTAAACAATTTCTCTACCGGAGTAGTAAGTACATAATTGATTGCAAATATTGTAGATTCGTTCATCTTTTCATTTTCTAGGTTTTCATAATCTCCATTTTCAGACATCATTCTAAGTTCAAAAATTCTTCGCACCAATTTATTTTCAAGAGAGGGCTTTAAAATTGCCAGTAAGGCACAGTATAATAGTTTTAAAGTAGGAACATCAATTACATACTCTCTTGTATAATAATCTGTAAGTTCCAAAAAATATGCTCCATAACAAGTACTTTCCATGTCCTTTGTTATTTCCTCAAAATAATTAACTATAACAGCTGATTGTAGATTATAGGAGTTTCTATTTTCATAAATCTTAAATTTTCCATATAGAAACTCCCTTGAAATTCCCATAAAACTACTGCCCTGCTTTCTTGCACCATTTACAAATACATAAATTTTACCTTTTTCCAATGTGAGTATTGTTATAAGTCGATCATATTCTGCCACTACCTTACTTTTTATAATCATTCCATTTACTTCTATAATTTTGCTCACATCTACTCCTAACTAATTCTCTCTATATCCAAAATTTTTCATTTGTATATCTGAATCTCTCCAATCTTTCCTTACCTTAACCCAAAGTTTTAGATTTACCTTTGACTGCGTTAAATCTTCAATATCTTTTCTGGCAGCAGTACCTATTTTCTTTAACATACTGCCACCACTACCTATAATAATCTTTTTGTGTGCCTCTCTTTCACACACAATGTCTGCCTCTACATTTAAAACTGTATTTTTACCTTTTTTCATGCTAAGAACTTCAACTGCAATTCCATGTGGTATCTCATCTTTCATAAGTCTAAGTGCCTTTTCTCGTATAAGTTCGGCACAAATCTGCCTGACAGGCTGATCTGTAACTGTTTCCTCGTCATAATACAAAGGCCCTACATTCAAATGTTCAAATAAAACTTTTAAAAGTTCATCTAAGTTTTTATTATCCTTAGCACTTATAGGTACTATTGCCGCAAATTCCCTCAAAGAATTAAATTTTGCTATAATACTTAAAACTTCATCTTTATTTTTTAAAATATCCATTTTATTTATAGCTAAAATTATAGGTTTTTTTATAGTTGCAAGCATTTCAAGTATATACTCCTCTTTTTCTCCGATGAAGTCATTTGCCTCTACAATCCAAAGTATAATGTCTACATCATTTAATGTATGCTTTACAACCCCTACCATATATTCGCCCAGCTTATTTTTTGCCTTATGAACCCCCGGAGTATCCAAAAATACAATCTGCCCTCTTTCATCTGTATATACAGTTTGTATCTTATTTCTTGTGGTTTGAGGTTTATTTGAAGTTATTGCAATTTTTTGCCCTATCAATGTATTCATTAAAGTAGATTTACCAACATTTGGCCTACCTACCAAAGCTACAAAACCTGATTTTTTATTTTCTGTTGTTTCCATTTCACTCCTATTATTCATTATATAAAGACTCTACTTTAGTGTCATTTTCTACATCTTCTTGTATTTTCTTATCATTTCCTATAACTACTTTATAGATATCACTAAAGATTGAACTTACAAGTGAATATAAATTTCTTATGTCCTCTGAAGTTGCATCTAAAATTTCATCTCTCTCTTTTTGAATTTCTTCATTTGAAATTTCACTCATGTATGCTAAAAATCCTCTACTTCCTTTCATTGACGGTGTAAGAGGTGTATCTAATTCACTAATTGCACCTATTATACTCTTAGTCATCTCTCTTTCATCTGCATCAAAGTTCTTTACATATTCAGGAATATTTTCATATGCCTTATATGTTTCTGATATATTAGGATCTCTGTATGAAGTAAAGCCTGAACCTCCACTTTTTGCAAATATTGCCGCACAACCATAAGCATTTCCCTTAACTCTTATTAAATTCCATAAATAATCATAACTTAAAAGATTTTTAAGTATCCTAAGAACTCCTGTATACTTAAAGCCATGCTCCTTAAAATCTCCATATCTGGCAACATAATTTATTAAAGATGAACTTGTAAATGCCTCATTAATGCCGTTTACTTTCTCAAATACAAAGCCGTTTCCCCTAATTGCAGTTTCAGGCATATCTGCTACAAAATCAGTTGCTGACTTTTCAAATAACTTAAAACCATTTTCATCACTTGTAACTGATAAAATTAAATTATCTGCTGTAAATATTTTTTTAGAAATATCATTTAATTTAAATAAAAGAGATTCTACTTCATTTTCAAAGTCCAAATATAATTTTTCTAAGAATTTATAAAAAGAAATTCCTGAGGTAAGTTCTCTAAAATAAGACTCCTTAGCAGCAAATGAGGCGGCTCTTGTAAGTGCATTTATATGACCTGCTGAAAGCAAGCTATCTTTCATTGTTGCCTTTGCCTCTCCTACAATTTCCTTAATTCTCTTTTTATCTTCAAACTTTGAAAAGTATAATATCTCCTTAATTATTTCAAATGCCTTTTTTGTGTTTTCATATAGTACCTTTATATTTGTTGAAAATGTATACTTTGTTTTGCTACTATCATTAGAATTTGAATAACAATCAAGTGAAAATGCAATTCCTCCAAGGTAGAGATTTGAGAGTGTTGAAAGACTTGAATAAGTATAATTTTTTGTATCCACTCTCTTAAACACCAATTTTAAAAAGTTTAAGTAAGGTAACTCCTCTTTTGTAAGTGTAGAAACATCAAATGAAAGTTTTATATAGCTTATTCCTGAAGTAAATGTATCTACATGTATGGTCTTTACATCTTTAATTTTCTTTTCAGTCCAAAATGGTAGATTTGCCTTTCTATCAATATCTTCTCGTTTTAATAAAGGAATTTTTTCTAAATCTTCTTTTGTACTTTTTTCATCTTGAAATTCTTCTAGCTCTACAGTGGCTTTAATAAATTCAGCTTTTTCCTCATCTGATAAACTGTTTTTCTTTTTCTCAAGTAAGTTCTTTAACTTATCATCTTCTTTTGCAGCAAGTCCCATTACAGGTTTTAATGTAATGACAGCCTCATGAGTATTATCCAAAAGATATTCATTTATCAATTCTTCAAAATAATTTGTATCTATTTTTTCTCTAAGTTCCTTATAAACATTTTCAAATCTTATATTCATACAAGGTTCTTCATCATAAAGCCAAGAATGAAATATATTCATTACATATATGAGTCCTCTTGGATAGCCTCCAAAGTCTGCCTCTCTTTCTCTAAACTCAGAAACATTTATAGCTGCTAAGAGTTCCTCTTTATTAAGACCATTGTTTGCAAGTTTCCTTAGAGTTCCCTTTATAACTGTCATAAACTCTGCTTTTTGCTCTACATTTGCATTTTTGGCTGTTACATTAAAACTTGGAAATTTAATTGAGTCATCAAAATCTCCACTTATATCCTCTCCTATTCCTGCTGCAATCAACGCCTCTTTTATATATGCCCCTGTTTTACCTGTAAGGATATATTCAAGTATTTTCATTGCCTTATTTTTAATAGGGTCAAATGCACAATCAGTTAAAACGCTCCATGAAAGGTAGGAGGCATTTTCCTCGCTCTCCCCCTCTGAAATAGAATACTCATACTCAAAATTTCTAGTTTCTTTCCAAATTTTAATATCTTTAATTGTAGAATCTATTTCCAAATATTCAAATAATGATAAATATTCTCTGTCTATATATTCAAGTTTTTCATACATATCCATATCTCCATACAGATATATAAATGAATTTGTTGGATGATAATATTTTCTATGAAAATCAAGGAACTTCTCATAAGTTAGGCTTGGAATAACTTTCGGTTCTCCACCTGAATCTTCTCCATAAGAATGTCCCTCATATAATGCCTTATTTAAAACGCTGTCTAAAACACCGTCCCCTGAGGAATAAACACCTTTCATTTCATTGTACACTACTCCTGAATATGTAAGAGGAGATTTTTCATCTTTAAGTTCATAATGCCAGCCCTCTTGCAAAAAGAATTTTTCCTCTTTATAAATGTTTGGAAAAAATACTGCATCTAAGTATACGTCCATTAAGTTTTGAAAATCTTTATCATTGCAACTTGCCACAGGATAGATTGTTTTATCAGGAAATGTTATCGCATTTAAAAAAGTATTTAAAGAACCTTTTACAAGCTCTATAAACGGATCTTTTACAGGGTACTTTCTTGAACCACATAAAACAGTGTGTTCTACTATATGTGCCGCTCCAGTTGAATCTAAACTTGGAGTTCTAAAACCTATTGTAAATACTTTATTATTATCTTCATTTGGTAAAACTAAAATTCTTGCCTTAGTCTTAGTATGCTCTAAGGTTATTACGTCTGAATTTATTTCATTTACAAATACCTTATCTAAGACTTTATATGCCTTTAAATCATCTAAATTTTTTATTTTGTTCATTATAAATACCCCATAAATTTATCTTTTAATATCATAAATGTTTCTTTAAGTGTAAAATGTGGATATAGCCATATATCACTTCTCGAGGAAAATGTATCCCATTGTCTATATCTTTTTTTGTTAATAAATAATTT
Organism: uncultured Lachnoanaerobaculum sp.; assembly: GCA_937925515.1. Classification (GTDB taxonomy): domain Bacteria; phylum Bacillota; class Clostridia; order Lachnospirales; family Lachnospiraceae; genus CALALP01. Next base: position 30,934 of record CALALP010000044.1, read on the forward strand.
AACCCTACAAGCACTTATATCATTTGTAATAAGCCCTATGGCAAGTGGTTTTTCTTCTTCTGCTATATAAACAGGGCCTGCATTTATTGCCATAGCCTCTGAAAACTCCTTTCGCCTTTCTTTTACAACTCTTGCAATAAGTGCATTTGAATAAATTATACTTTCTCTTGTGTTTTTTGATTGGATTTCTACCAAAATAAGGTCAGGGTCTACTCCCCTATCTACAAGATAACTTGCCATATATTCAGCATAAGAAACATTACTTTCCTCTGCCTTTCCTCCTGATAAAACTATATTTGTTTCTGAATTTCCACTTACATAATCCATTACCTTATTAAGTATGTATTCAGTAGTTTTATCAAGATTTCTTTCATTAAAATCAGGCTCTAAAATAACTAAATAGTCTATATTTGGCTTAATATCTCTTTTTATACTCATAATAATTAAAGCATTAATAAAGAAATATATAAAAATACCCACCGTGGTTACAGTGTACATACTCACTAATAACCACAATGGTACTTTCCTATTTTTATTATACTTTCTTTGAATAAAACTTATAAGTAAAAAAAACAAAGAAAGAAAAAGCCACATTAAGTAATATATGTCAAAATCCTTATACATATTTAAAAATAGAAAATATATAAAACAAATCGAAGAAAGTAAATCTGTAAAAAGTAACATCTTAAACTCCCACAACTACTAGGTTGCTTTTGCTCTTAGTATATCTCCCTTTGTAAACTTTGTATCTCCAAGGTCAATCCAAATCATCTGTCTTGAATGAGGTGCACTTTCAATAGCATTTCCGTCTATATCATACATTGCATTTACTTTCAAAGGAATATTTATTCCTCTTCTATCCATAAGTTCAACCTCATCTCCAACTGAAAACTTATTTTTTTGCTCTATAAGTACCTTGTTTTTTTCATCTATCTTTTCTACTCTACCTATATATTTATAATTTGTTACATAAACATTATTATCATAAATTTGTGAATCACTTGTTGCCTTACCAAAGAAAAATCCTGTTGTAAATGCTCTCGTAGTACATTTTCCAATCTCATTTTTATACCACTCTAAGTTTTCCTCATATAACTTTGGACTCTTTAAGTAATCATCTATTGCTTTTCTATAAGTTCTTGCAACAGTTGCAACATATAAAGAGGTCTTTGTTCTTCCCTCAATTTTAAAGCTGTCAATACCTGCATCAATAAGTGCCGGAATATGCTCTATCATACATAAATCTTTTGAATTAAATATATATGTACCTCGTTCATCTTCATAAATAGGCATATACTCTCCGGGGCGTTTTTCTTCCACTACTGAATATTTCCACCTGCAAGGGTTGGTACATTCTCCTTGGTTTGCATCTCTTCCTGTCATAAAGTTACTTAAAAGACATCTACCTGAATATGCCATACACATTGAACCATGTATAAAAGTTTCTATCTCCATTTTTTCAGGAATGTTTTCTCTTATCCCCTTTATCTCCTCTAAAGACAATTCTCTTGCAGTTACAACTCTACTTGCTCCAAGATTCCACCAAAAATTATAGGTCGCATAATTGGTATTATTTGCCTGTGTACTGATATGTAAATCAATCCCCTCAAGTTCCTCTTTTGCAAGCATAAAAAGTCCGGGGTCGGAAATTATAACTGCATCAGGTTTTATTTTATTTAATTCCTTAAAATATTCTCTTGCCTCATTTAAATCCATGTTATGAGCTGTAATATTTGCAGTTACAAATACTTTCTTGCCCTTTTCATGTGCATATTCCAAGCCTTTTTTCATTTCATCAAGTGAGAAATTTTTAGCTTTTGCACGAAGTCCTAAAAACTCTCCTCCAATGTAGACTGCATCTGCACCATAGTCCACTGCTGTAATAAGAACCTCTAAACTTCCTGCCGGAATCAATAATTCAATTTCCCTCAAACTTACCTCCTCATAGATAGTGCAATTCCGTCGCCTACCGGTAAAATCGCACTTGATAATAAATCATTATGTGTAATTTCATATAAATATTTTCTCATACGAGAGTATATGCTCCTGTTTCTTCTAACTAGTGCATATTTTGAACCTGCTACATCTCCGTCTTGTAACACATTATCCGATAAAAGTAAAGCATTACATTCCATTAATTTTAATATATCAGGTAGCCAATTTATATATTGTGCTTTGGCTGCGTCCATAAAAATAAAATCAAATTTCTTATTTTCTAAAACAAGCCTCTTTAAAATAGAGGCGGCATCTCCCTCAAGTAAATTAATTCTTTTGTTTAATGCCGCCCTTTTAATGTTTTCTTTTGCAAGTAAAATTCTAGGCTTAAATTTCTCAATAGTTGTGATAAATGTATCACTAGCAGTGTTTTCTGCCATTAGTATAGTTGAATAAGCAACTGCTGTACCTACTTCTAATATATTCTTAGGCTTTTTCATTTCCAATATAAACTTTAAAAAGCTTTCAGTGCTACGTCTTATTATAGGTACATCACTATTAACTGCCTCTTCTCTTATATCTTCACATAAGTCAGAATTATACTTTATTAAAGATTCAATATAGCTTTCTGCCTTTAAATCTGTAATCATTAGCTTTTATTTTTTCCACCTAATTTATCTTTTGTAGTACCTGCATTTAACATTTCCAAAATCTTTCTCGAAGTTTGTGAAGTGTTAAATTTATATATCCCCGGTTCTATCTTAAAACCAAATACTTTTGATTGAATAGTAAAACTAAATTCATTGTTTATAAGTCCTTTTTCTTTAAGGTACAAAGCAGTAGAGCGAGCATCCATTCCCTGTCCTATGTTTACTTCTATTTCTCTTCCAGGTGGTGAGTCAACAGCTGAAGAATAAAAAATGCTATGCCCTAGTCCATAAGACCAAGTTATACATCTTAAGAATAATAATGTTATAACTATATATACAACAATCCTAATAGACATTCCAAATATAGAACTGCCGATATTAGCTCTACTTTTATTCATCTTATACCTCCATTATTATTGGTAATATTACAGGGTTTCTCTTTGTTCTTTTCCATAAGAAATCACTTAAAGCATCTCTTACTATATTTTTAAGCTTTGCCCAATCAGTAATGCGTGAATCTAAACAGTCATATAATGCTGATGACACTACTGCCTTAGCCGCCTCCATAAGTTCAGAAGACTCTCTTACATATACAAAACCTCTTGAAACTATATCAGGGCCTGATAGAACATTATTTGTTCCTCTTTCAAGACTCATTGCAATTATAATAATTCCATTTTGTGAAAGATTTTGCCTATCTCTAAGCACAATATTTCCTACATCTCCTACTCCAAGACCGTCTACAAAGATAGTACCTGCCTCAACTCTATCTACAACTTCAAATTTATTATCACTTACTTCAAGTACATCTCCTGATGAAAGCATTGCAATATTTTCTTTTGCAACTCCCATTGCCTCTGCAATAGACTTTTGAGCTCTTCTATGTCTGTATTCTCCATGTATTGGGAGTGAATACTTAGGCTTTAATAAACTATACATAAGCTTGATTTCTTCTTGACAAGCATGTCCTGAAACATGAGTATCTTGCATAATAATCTCAGCACCTTTCATTGAAAGCTCATTTAAAACCTTTGCAACTGCTTTTTCATTTCCCGGAATAGGGGTAGAACTCATAATTACTACATCTTCAGGGGTAATGCTTACCTTTTTATGAATTGATGATGCCATTCTTGAAAGGGCGGCCATACTCTCTCCTTGACTTCCGGTAGTTATTATGACTGTTTTTTCAGGTGGATAGTTTTTAAGGCTATCAACATCAATAAGTGTTCCCTCAGGAATACTTAGATATCCAAGTTCTCCTGCAACACCTATTACATTTACCATACTTCTTCCCTCTACCACAACTTTTCTACCAAACTTATGAGCAGAATTTATAATTTGTTGCACTCTGTCAACATTTGAGGCAAATGTTGCTACTAAAATTCTTGCATTTTGATGCTCTGAAAAAACAGTATCAAAAGTTTTTCCTACACTTCTTTCAGACATTGTAAAACCCGGTTTTGTAGCATTTGTAGACTCACAAAGCATAAGCATACAACCACTTTTACCTATTTCAGCCATTCTTTGCAAATCTGCACTTTCTCCAAATACAGGAGTATAATCAATCTTAAAATCTCCTGTGTGGAAAATAGTTCCTGTCGGAGTAAATATTGCAAGTGCGGCGGCATCAGCAATGGAGTGATTAGTTTTTATGTATTCAATGTTCATTTCCCCAAATTTAAGAACATCTCCATACTTTACTACATTTAGCTTACTTGTTTTATCAATGCCATGCTCTTTAAGCTTTTTCTCAATAAGTGCAATAGTAAGCCTTGTTCCATATACAGGAATATTTAGCTGCTTTAAAATATAAGGAAGTGAACCTATATGGTCTTCATGTCCATGTGTTATTACAAATGCTTTTACTTTTTCCCTATTATCTAAAAGATAAGTAATATTAGGAATAACAAGGTCAATTCCTAGCATATCATCACTTGGAAATGCAAGTCCACAATCAACTACTATTATAGTATCGTCATACTCAAAAGCAGTTATATTCATTCCTATCTGCTCTAATCCTCCAAGGGGTATGATTCGTACAGGCTTTGTACTTAAATTTTTCTTTCTGGTAGTTTTCCTTACTACTGATTTTTGTGTACTTTTCTTTTCAACAGGCTTTGTTTCTTTAGTATTTAAAATGTTTGTAATTTGTTTTTCAAGGTTAAAATTTTCAGTTTTAGAGTTTTCAGTCTTAGGATTTTCAGTTTTAAAGTTTTCAGTTTTTACTCTTTTCTTTATTTCAGTTTTTTGAGTAGGCTTATTTTTTTCAACTTTAACAGTTTTTTTACTCTTAACTTCATTTTCAACTGTCTTTACATTTTTATTTTGCACTTTCTCATTTTGTAACTTTTCTTTATTAACTACTTTTTCACCCTTACCCTTTTTATTATAGTTATAGAGTTTTGAACCTGTAAGAGATTGGTTCAACTCCTTTATTTTTTGAATCGCTTTTAATGGATTCAATTCTGTATTATTACTCATTAACCCTCCTAAATTATTCTATTATTATATCCGTATCTTCAAAAAGAACCTTGAATTTTTCAAGTACTTCATTAAGCTCTTCTTCATTTTCCACGATCATATATATTGACTCTATATCCTCATCTTTAGAGGTATCTTTTAATATTAAAAAACTTTCTTCATCGTCTACCTCAGTAACAAATAAATACTTATTATTGTTAAGTTTAATTTCTTCTTCGACTATGAAGTCTACATTTTCCCCTGTTTCATCATCGATAAATGTAATCCTTTTATCCATACTCATATCCCTTTACTATCCATGTATTCTTTTAAAATGATAGAGGCCGCAACGCTATCAATAAACTTTTTTCTATCTTCTTTTTTTATAGAACTCATTGCTAAAATCTCATTTGCCTCTATGGTTGTAAGTCTTTCATCCACATAAACTATCTCTAAACCTGTACGCCTTTGAAGTCCCTCTTTAAATATATCACATTTTTTTACTCTTTCGCCTATACTGCCATTCATATTGATTGGCCTGCCTAAAACTATGAGCTTTATATCATATTCCTTTATAAGTTCTTCAATTCTTGCATAAGTTTTGCGAAGTTTATTTTCACTTTTTCTTGTAATTGTTTCCTTTGGCTGTGCCGTAATTCCAAGTTTATCAATTATTGCAACTCCGACTGTTTTTGAGCCATAATCTAGTCCCATAATACACATTTTCATCTCCACAAAATCAAAAAACACAACAAAGACCAGCCGAACCAAAATTGTCCAACTGATCTTGCTTTCTAAATCAGAGTATTAATTCAGCTCTTATATACCTTTGAACCAGACTCTCATTTACAGCCTTACTTTTCAAGTTTAGTATCAATATATACACTAAGTAATTCCTCTAAGATTTCATCTCTATCAACTTTCATAATTAGACTTCTAGCACTCTTATGACTTGTTATATAAGTTGGATCACCTGATATAATATATCCAACTATTTGGTTTGTAGGATTGTATCCTTTTTCTGTAAGTGCCTCATATACTAATTTAAGTACATCACTTACATCCATTTTCTTATTTTGAACTGTCTTAAAAAATTGAGTGTTCTTCATATCTGCCATATTATTCACGTCCTTTACTTTATAGTAATCCAAATTTTTTTGTGGATTACGCTCTCAAAAATCATTGTAAACTAAAACTAGATTTTGTGCAACAAAGTTATCTTACAATTTATCTAAAAGTTTTCTAACAATAGTATATCTTTAGTTAGAAAATCCTTTATAATTCCTTTTACAACACTTCTTCTTTTTAAATTGGTATCTTCTATTGCCACTCTTATATACTCCTTAGTATAGCCTGACATATATTCTTTATTATTAATTTCTATCTTATCCTCAATTATAACTTCTACACTTCTTCCTATATTGAGTTTTCTAAAATTATAAGACATATTTTCTTCTAAAACAGCAAGTATTCCTGCTCTTTTTGACTTATCTTTTCTAGTAAGTGTATCTTTCATTAAGGCTGCCTTAGTTCCCTCTCTTAGTGAATATGGGAATATATGCATTTCATAAAATCCTATTTCCTTTAAGAAGTCATAAGTTTGCAAAAATTCCTCCTTAGTTTCCCCCGGAAAGCCTACTATTACATCTGTTGTAATTGCAGGATTATCAAAATATTCTCTTATAAGTCTAACACCCTCTCTATACTGCTCTAAGTCATATCTTCTATTCATACGCTTTAGAGTTTCATCACAACCACTTTGTAAGCTTAGGTGAAAATGAGGGCAAAACTGAGGTATTTTCTTTAAGCCTTGTAAAAATTCTTCAGTTATTATTCGTGGCTCTAAGGAACTTAATCTTATTCTTTCAATATTTTCAACTTCTGAAATTGCCTTAGTTATTTTAAGCAAACTATTGATTTCTTCATCTTTTAAATCCACTCCATAAGAGGAAAGATGTATTCCTGTAAGAACTATTTCCTTATATCCGTTTAGAGTCATTTTTTTAATTTCTTCTAAAATGTCCTCTGCCTTTCTACTTCTTACCCTACCTCTTGTAAAAGGAATTATACAGTAAGTACAAAACTGATTACAGCCGTCTTGAATTTTTATAAACGCCCTTGTATGTTCGTCAGATTGGGAAATGTTTAAGTTTTCAAACTCTTTTGTCTTATTTATATCTATTATATAATCTTTCTTTTTTTCCTTAGTATTTATCATATAGGCAGGTATTGTTTCAGAATAAACATTTTTATCTGAAAAATAATCGCCTATTATTCTTACTATATCTTTTTTTAGATTATTACCAACAATTATATCTATATTTTCATCATCTCTGATTTTTTCAGCACTTGCTTGAGCATAGCAACCTGCTGCAACTACTACTGCATCAGGATTTTCACGCTTTGCTTTATGTAACATTTGTCTTGATTTCCTGTCAGCCATATTTGTTACCGAGCAGGTATTTACAATATATATATCAGCTTTTTGGTTAAAATCAACTACATTATAGCCGGCATTTACCATAAGCTGTTGCATAGCCTCTGTTTCATAAGCATTAACTTTACACCCTAGTGTATGAAATGCAACTTTTCTCATAGTTACTCCTTAAAACTATTGACTTTATTTAAAATTATTTGTACGATATTAAGAGCAAGAAAATTTTTACTTAAAGGAGATTATCATGAAAACTATCAAGATTTCTTTAAATTCTATCGACAAGGTAAAGTCATTTGTAAATGAACTATCAAAATACGACGTTGATTTTGATCTTGTATCAGGTAGATATGTAATTGATGCCAAGTCAATTATGGGTATTTTTAGCCTTGACTTATCTAAGCCTATTGATTTAAATATCCATGCTGAAAATGGAGTTGACGAAATCCTCAAGGCACTAGAGCCATACACTGTATAGTATTAGTTTTAATTGGGGCTGTTACAAATTAATTTTCATTAGCAATGTTATTCTTTTTGTTTTCCATAGAGAAACAGTGAAAACGATATTTGCTAATTTAAATATTTTCTATTATATATCTTGTCCCCCGTAGGGGGACAAGATATATATGGATAACTATTTTGTAACAGCTCCATAAGTTTAATGTCTTTTTGCAGAACAAAGAACTCTATCCTTTGTTTTTATCGCCTTTTCTACCAAGTCATCTATCTTTTCTTGTAAATTCAATTCAGAATTTTTAATCTTATCAATATTAGGCTTTGTAACAGGGTGTTTTGCCACAAATATTGTACAGCAATCTTCATAAGGTTCTATTGAAGTTTCAAATGAACCTATCTTTTCTGCAATATCTATAATTTCTTGCTTGTCAAAGCCTATTAGTGGTCTAAATACAGGAAGATTACATACTTCATTGGTGGCGGCAAGTGAATGTACTGTTTGACTTGCAACCTGCCCTATACTCTCTCCTGTTATAAGTGCCAAGTCCTCATTTTCCACTGCAATTTTTTCAGCAATCTTCATCATATATCTTCTCATTATAATAGTCAATTCATCATGAGGACAATTTTCATAAATATATAGCTGAATATCAGTAAAATTAACTATATGTAAATTTATAGGACCTGCATATCTTGCAACAATACTTGCTAAATCAAGCACTTTTTGCTTTGCTCTTTCAGAAGTATAAGGAGGTGCATGGAAATAAACTGCCTCAACCTTAACCCCTCTTTTTGCTACCATATAACCTGCCACAGGAGAGTCTATACCTCCTGAAAGTAGCAACATAGCCTTACCATTAGTCCCTACCGGCATTCCTCCCGGCCCTTTAATAGACTCTGAATAAATATTTATATGATTTCTAATTTCAAGCTTTATAAGAACCTGTGGATTTCTGACATCAACTTTTAAATTATCACAATTTTCCAAAATCTCATGACCTAGTTCTGCACTTATCTCCTCTGAGTTCATAGGATATTGTTTATCAATTCTCCTAGTTTGAACCTTAAAAGTATAATTTTTATCTTTGTAAATATCTTTTACATACTCTACTACAACAGCTTTTAAGTTGTCAAAATCCTTATCCTCCACTTTAAGCATAGGACATATAGCAACAATTCCAAAAACTCTCGATAGAGTATCTACTGCTGCATTATAGTCATAGTTTCCTGACATTTCCACATACACTCTACCTGCCTCTTTTGAAAGCTTAAATTCCCCCTCTACATGATTAAGGGCTATTCTCATTTGCTTTAAAAGTGCATCTTCAAACACATACTTATTTTTGCCCTTTACTCCAATTTCCCCATACTTTACCATTAATGTTTTATAATTCATTTTACCGTCCTAAATTTGTATTTTTTTGTTATCTAGCCGTAAACTTCCTAAGCACTGGCACTACTTCTTTAAATACCTTTATAAATTCTTTTGCCTCTTCTAGGGTTGAGTAACTTGATAAAGATATTCTTATAGTTGAATCCCATAAATTACTTGAAGTACCTATATTTCTTATAGTTGAGTGTGGGTTGACTTTCTTTGCTGAACAAGCTGAACCACTTGAAACATAAATATCTCTTTCCTCTAAAGTGTGTAAAAGCACTTCACTCCTTACACCTGATACTGAACAACTTACTATATGAGGTGCTGAATCAGTATTCTTATATGAGTTAAGATATACCCCCTCTATACTTGAAAGTTCATCAATTAGGAAATTTTTTATTTCTATAAGCTTTTCTATTTTTTTATCAAAATCTTCATAAGCCATTTTGCTTGCAAGACCTAAACCTGCAATACCATAAACATTTACTGTACCACTTCTCATTCCTTTTTGCTGATTGCCTCCAAAAGAAATAGGTTTAATGTTTACATTTTCATCTATAAATAAAAAACCTACTCCCTTTGGAGCATGGAATTTATGACCACTTACACTAAGAAGGTCAATTCCAAGTTGTTTTGGATTTATTTTAATTTTTGCATAGGCTTGAACTGCGTCTACATGAAAAATAATCTCAGGATTTTTCTCTTTTATTATCTTAGAAACTTCATAAACAGGTTCTATACTCCCTATTTCATTATTTACATACATAATTGAAACAAGTATTGTATCATCTCTTATGCTATCTTTTAATTCATCTAGTAAAATATGCCCTTTATTATCTACACTAAGCTTAGTAACTTCAAAATCATTTTCTTTTAAAAATTCAGCTGTTCTATATACTGACGGATGTTCAATCCCTCCTATTATGACATGCTTACCTCTTCTCTTACTTGCAAGAGCAGTTCCTATAATTGCAAGATTATTTGATTCTGTACCTCCTGAAGTAAATACTATCTCTTTAGCTCTTACTTTTAATGTATCTGCTATTTGTTCAGCAGCCTTTTTTACATACTTTTCAGCCTCAACTCCCATAGTGTGCATTGCTGAGGGATTAGCATAATCATCTCTCATAGTTTTAGCTACTAGCTCAATAACTTCTTCATGCACCTTAGTTGATGCTGAATTGTCAAAATAAATTCTCATAGTTATACCAATCTTTCTTATATCAATTTTTCTATATATTATTTATGATAAGGTTCATTATTCCTTATTTTATAACTTCTATATATTTGCTCAAGCAAAATAATCCGCATGAGTTGATGCGGAAATGTCATGTCTGAAAAGCTCAATCTTATATCTGCTCTTTTTAAAACCTTTTGAGATAAACCTAAAGAACCACCTATTACAAAGAATATATTTGATTTAGATTTTATTTCAAATTCCTGCATTTTTTTTGCTAACTTTTCTGAACTTAGTTTTTCTCCTAATATATCGAGAGCTATTAAAAATGAGTCATCTTTTAATTTACTTAAAATTCTATCTCCCTCAATTTCTTTAACTTTCAATATTGAATTATCCTGATTATTATTAGGAGTTTTCTCATCTTTTAACTCTATTATTTCACATTTACAGTATCCTGAGAGCCTTTTTATATATTCTGCAACTGCCTCTTTATAAAAAGACTCCTTGATACTGCCTATACAAATTATATGTAAATTCATAAACTTTAGTTATTTAACATTGAAAAAATATCCAATCCCCCATTTAGTATGTACAAATTGCGGCTCACTTGGCTTAGGTTCTATTTTTTCCCTAAGTCGCCTTACATGAACATCAACTGTTCTGGCATCTCCACCGTCATTTGCCTTATTACCCCAAATTTCAGCTAAAAGTTTATCTCTACTAAATACCTTATTTGGATTAGTTGCAAGAAGTTCCAATATATCAAATTCTTTTGCAGTTAGATTTATTTCTTTATCATTTATTGTAACTCTATGACTTTCCAAATCAAGCTTTAAACTTCCGGCAACAATTATATTTTCCTTATCTTCATCTTTCTTAGAGTTTTTATTTCGTCTAAAAATAGCCTTAATCCTTGCTTTTACCTCTAAGATATTAAAGGGCTTTGTAATGTAGTCATCTGCACCATACTCAAGTCCTAAAATTTTATCTAAATCTCCACCTTTGGCAGTAAGCATAATTATAGGAACTTCTGAAAACTCTCTAATAGCCTGACAAACTTCCATACCGTCAGCCTTTGGTAACATCACATCAAGTAAAACTATATCATAAGTATTATTCTTTGCAAGTTCAATAGCCTCTTCGCCGTCATAAGCACAATCAACTTCCATTCCGTCTTGTTCAAGGCTAAAACGTATACCCTTAACTATTAACTTTTCATCATCTACAACTAATGCTCTTGCCATTTTTTCCACCCCTAAACTGTTATATTATCTTTTATCTTTTCAAAGGCATTTTCTTTTATTCCCGGTACTTTTTTTATGTCCTCAATAGTACCAAACTTACCATTTGCCTTTCTAAAATCAATTATATCTTCTGCTCTTTTTTCACCTATTCCTTTTAAACTCATAAGTTCTTCTTTTGTGGCAGTATTTATATTAATTTTTCTATCTGTCTTTTTATCTTCATTAAGATTTTCATTAATTTTGGTTTCAAAACTTATACTACTTTCCTTTAAAGCCTCTAACTCTCCTTGATTTGGGATATATATTTTCTCGCCGTCTTCTATTTTTCTAGCTAGATTTATATAATCTTTTACTGCATCTTCCTTAAAACCACCTGCTTTTTCAATAGCTTGGTTCACTCTTTCCTCAGAGTTCATTTCATATACTCCCGGAGAATTTACTGCACCACAAACATACACATATATATTTTCCTTTGTTTGAGCTACACTTTGTGCATTTATGGTTTCTATTTTTTCAGTAGTATCTGATGTCTTTTCATCTTTTAAAGAACTTTTAGTACTTTCTAAGTTTCTTTCATTTTCTAAAGTATTTTCATTTTTTGAAATGATTTCACTTTTACTACTAAATTTCTCACAACTATAAAGTATTCCTGCTACGATTATCAAAACTACTAAAAATGCTTTTTTAAGTATATTAAAATTAATTTTCATTCGGCTCCTTTCGGACACCGTATAAGTCTATTAATATCATACTACAAATTTAATTCTAAAAACAAGTAGAAATTATCTATATAAATATATTAATCATTCCAAGTATAAAACCTATCAATGCACCTAAGTTTACAATAGTATCAAGTTCTTTTTTCATAATTGACATTACAAGTATTTCAAGTTCATCAATTCCCATGTCATTTATTTTACTTTCTACCATTCCATATACATCAATTCCCTCTAAGAACTTATCTACTCCTTGGTTTATGACTTCAGTATAAATATTTGAAATCATTTCTTCTATTTTTTCACTACCTAAATCAGTTTTTGAAATAATATCCCAAATAGATTGTGCCTCAATATTAGAAATCTTTTTTTCGACTTCATTTTCAAACATAAGGGGTGCTTTTATATCTACAAATTTTTTAGTTTCTTCTTTTATAGGCACTGTTATAGTATTTAGAACTTTTTCAGTAAGAAATATCTTAAGCATACTATTTTCTGTCCTATTTCTGATAGCTTGCTTTGTTTCATCTGAAATTATTTCTTCAAGTTCTATACTTCTTAGTGAGTTCATAAGACTATTGGTGAGATGATTTTTTACTCCAAGTCTTATATTCTCATATTCTTCTTCACTTTTTGATACTGAAAGAATATCTTCTTTTATTGTTTTATCGAGATAAACTTTAATTTCCTTAAGTACTCTAGCTTTAGCCTCTTTGTCTAAAAGTCTTTCTGTAATGTCCTTTTTAGTAACAAGATTTTTTGAAACAGTTCTTGCAATGGCTCTTGCAAGCCTTGACTTTCCCTTTGGAATTGCCCCCGGGGTAAATGGGAGTTTAAAACCAAAAATCCTTATTTCATTTTTAGGTAAAAAAAGCATTTTTACAGCTATAAGGTTTGTAAAATATCCTATAATTGCTCCTATAAGAGGAGCTGTAATGTATTCAAATTTCATTTATTATTCCTCATAAAGGTATTTAAAATTTAAAGCATAGGGTTATCCTCGCCGTTGGCGAGGATAACCCCACAAAACATTTATATAAAACTAAAAAATTACTCTACATCATTATTTTCCATATTTTTAATAACTTGATAAAGTAAGTTATAAAGTATATCCATTTGCTCTTTTTCTATTCCAAGGCATATAGACATCTTCTTAGGTATGGATAGGGCTTTATCTTTTAAGTCCTCTCCATCCTTAGTTATACTTACAATAAGTGTTCTTTCATCTTCCTTTGAACGTTCTCTTGTAATATAGCCTTTGCCCTCAAGTTTCTTTAAAACAGGAGTAAGTGTGCCTGAGTCAAGCATAAGCTCTTCTCCAAGTTCCTTTACATTTACCTTTTTCTTAAACCAAAGCACCATCATAGTGATATATTGAGTATAGGTTAAATCTATTTCATCTAAAAAAGGTTTATAACGTCTAACTATCTCTTTAGAACAGGCGTACAACGGAAAACATAGTTGGCTTTCAAGTCGTAACACGTCATATTTAGATTCTTCCTTTATTTCTTCCATTTTCCCCTCCAAAGAGCAATTTATTACAATAACTCATTTACTTTCTTTTCTATATTTTTTATATTTTCAGTTGGTTCAAATCTTTCTACAACATTTCCCTCTTTATCTATAAGGAACTTTGTAAAATTCCACCTAATATCTCTATTAGAATCAAATTTAGAATCAGAATCTTTTTTTGCAAGTTTTCCTAAAATTCCGTTTAATACAGAGGTTAAAGGGTGGCTTGGGTCAAAACCACCAAATCCCTTTTCATTAACCAAATACTTATATAAATCTATTGCATTTTCTCCGTTTACCTCCACTTTATCAAACTGTGGAAATGTAACACCAAATCTTGTACTGCAAAACTGAGCTATTTCCTCACTACTTCCCGGAGCTTGATTTCCAAATTGGTTACATGGAAAATCTAAAATCTCAAGTCCTTTAGAATTTAGCTTTTCATATAATGCCTGTAATTCCTCATATTGAGGAGTAAATCCACATTCTGTAGCTGTATTTACAATAAGTAGTACCTTTCCTTTATACTTTGAAAGCTCTACTTCATTTTGTTTATTATCTTTTACTTTAAAGCTATAAATGCTCATTTATTAATCTCCATTCTAAACATGAATTTATATATTACTATTAAATCTTAATTATTGCAATATTTTTATCCTATATAATCACATGCTGCAAGTGCAGCTACTGCACCATCAGAGGCGGCAGTTGCAAGTTGCCTTATCTTTTTAGTTCTACAATCTCCTGCAACAAATATTCCCTCATGATTTGTTTTACAATCCTCTCCTGCAACTATATAACCGGAAGAATCTAATTTAACTAAATGCTCAAAATCTTTATTTTCCGGTGTTTGACCTATGGCAACAAAAAGTCCTGATACATTAAGAATTCTTTTTTCCTTAGTGTTTTTATCTTCAACCTCTACACCGTCAAGTCCGTCCTCGCCTATAAGCCTACTTATAGTCGCATTAAGTACAAACTCTACATTTTCCTTTGAGCGAAGTATTTTTTCAAGTCTATCTTCTCCCCTAAACTGATCTCTTCTATGGATTATATAGACCTTTTTACAATAATTACTTAAAAAAATCGCATCTTCAAGTGCAGTATTTCCACCTCCTGCAACTGCTACCTCTTGATTTTTATAAAATGCTCCGTCGCAAGTAGCACAATAAGATACACCTGCCCCTATCCATTCACTTTCATGTTCTATTCCAAGAGGTCTATTTTTAGCACCTGTTGCAAGAATAACAGCCTTACACTCATAACTTTGTTTATCTGTATGGACAACTTTAAGCTCACCGACAGTTGAATTTTCAAGGGTTATTCCATTTACCTTTTCATATAAAACTTCTACTCCAAGTTCCTTAGCTTGTTCATATATTGCATTTGCAAATTCATAACCTGAAATGTGTTTAATTCCCGGATAATTTTCAACTTCAGGAGTATTTACAATCTGTCCTCCATGTGTAAGTGCCTCTAAAACAAGAACTGTTTTACCTGCTCTTGCAGCATAAATTGCAGCTGAAAGTCCGGCAGTTCCTGCTCCTACTACAATTATATCTACACTTCTCATAAAATCTCCTTACTCATTTACTAATCTAATTACTTCTTCCTTAGGTAACACACCTGTATGCTTATTTACTACTTCGCCGTTTTTAAATACCATAAGTGTAGGAATTGTTCTTACCTTAAACTGATTTACAAGTTCAGGTTGTTCATCTGCATTTATCTTACCTACTTTAAAATCATGTTCTTCACTTGCTATTTCTTCAATAATAGGAAGTAACATTCTACAAGGACCACACCAACTCGCCCAAAAGTCTACTAATACAGGCTTATCTGATTTTAATACTTCACTTTCAAAATTTTCTAATGTTATATTTAGTTCTGCCATTTCTTTTCTCCTTATCTTAACTCGTTTGACTACTGGATTAATTTTAAACAATTTAATTTTAAATGTCAAGAGGTAAAATCTTTTATAATTTCTCCTGCTATAATTAGACCTGCTACCGAGGGTACAAAAGATATAGAGCCCGGAGTTATTTTTCTGCTATTTGCATTTATTTTAGTACAATTATTATCTATTGGTTTTATAGGTTTTTCCTTAGAATAAACCACTTTTAAATTTTTTATTCCATGCTTTTTCAGTTCATTTCTCATTACTCTTGCTAAAGGACATACACTTGTCTTATAAATATCACTTACTTCAAGCATAGTTGGGTCTAATTTATTACCTGCTCCCATTGCACTTATTATAGGGGTTTTAGATTCAAATGCCTGTAAAACTAAAGATATTTTTCCTGTTACAGTATCTATGGCATCTACTACATAATCATATAAGGTAAAATCAAACTTACTTTTATTTTCCGGAAGATAAAAACATTTATAAACTTTTACATTACAACTTGGATTAATATCTAAGACTCTTTCTTTCATAACTTCTACCTTTAATTTTCCAAGAGTACTGTTTAAGGCAACTATCTGCCTATTTAAGTTACTTTTGGCAACTACATCATTATCAATAAGATCAAGATTTCCTATGCCGCATCTTGCAAGTGCCTCAACTACAAAACCACCAACTCCACCAATTCCAAATACTGCAACCCTTTTTTTAGCTAAGTTCTCTACATTTTCCTCTCCTAAAAGAAGTGCTGTTCGTATAAATTCTTCTTTCATTTTAACCCCTTTTTCCTAAATTCACTTCCAATATCAACTATAACCTTAATACTATATTTTAAACTGTCAAATATTCCATACTCATATAATCTTAATATAATCATTCCAATAGGTATTGCTATTAGCATGCCTGTAAAGCCCTTTAATTTAAAACCTATAAATAAACTTAAAAGAGTTAAGATTCCGGGCATTCCCATATGCTCGCCCATCATTTTAGGCTGAAAAATTTGTTTTAAAACCTGTGTTAAAAGATAGGTTATGATAAGCCCTACCCCTACAAAGTAATTTGAACCTATAAACTCCACTATTGCCCAAGGAATTAGAATAGTTCCTGCACCTACAACAGGTAAATAGTCAAATATTCCAATAAGTATTGCAAGTAAGATTGCCGACTTTATCTTTAAAATAAAAAAGCAAATTGCTATTATTACCATGACGGCTAAGGATATTTTTATCTGAACTAAAAAATACCCTACTAATATATTTTTAAAATCTTTTTTCATTCTCGATACATACTTGGCTAAAAACTTAGGAGTAATTTTATTAAAAAAAATAGATACCCTTTCCTTTTCAACAATGAATATATAAGTTGCCACTATGGTTACAATGCTATAAACTAAAAGCTTAGGTATAAATGTAGCAATCTTTTTTGCTATCTCTAAAGTTGGAAATGCAAACTCTGAAATTATATTCTTAAACTGCTCAAATGAACTTGAAAGCATCTCTTTAAATTCATTTTTATGAATTATTGGGAAATGTTCAAGTAATAGCATTATCCTATTTTCCATAGCTTTTATGTCATTTTCCGAGCTTTTTATAATTTGAGGTAACGACTCAAAAAAGTTTAATGACAAAGAAACTATCAGAGATATTATAAGGTAAATGCATATAAATATTATTGCTAAAACAAAGACTGAGATAATAATTGAACTATGTTTTCTATGAATATTAATTTTTTTAGATAAGAAATTTACTAAAGGACTTGCAATCAATGAAATAATATACGCAAGAACAAATGGAAAAAAATAAACTATAACTTTTGGTACAAAAAATATACATATTGATATTCCTAATATGTATAATAAAATATTAAAAATAGCTGAACAAAGCCTATTTATCATCAAGCCTCCTATTGATTGGGGGTGTTGCAAAATAATTTTGCAACACCCTTAAATTACTACTAATTAAACACTTCCTTAGCCACTTTCTCAAATGCAAGCAATGACCTCTTTATCATATCTTCACTTACACAATATGAAAGTCTAGCATATCCTGCACAAGCAAATGCAGAACCCGGAACAAGTAAAATATTATATTTCTTACATATCTCACAAAAACTCTTGTCATCATTATTAGGTGCTTTCACAAATAAGTAAAATGCTCCCTGTGGTTTAACTACATCAAATTTAAGTTCCTTTAAACCATTATATATAAGATTTCTATTTTTAGCATAAAACTCTACATTAACGTCCATATCAAAACACCTGGAAATCGCCCTTTGAATGAGTGAAGGAGCATTAACACTACCACAACATCTGTTTGCAATAGTTGCAGCAGAAACTATATCCTCACTTTCAGGAATATTGCCAGGCACAAGTAACCAACCGATTCTTTCTCCTGCAAGCGAAAAAGATTTAGAATAAGAATAAACTACAACTGCATGCTTTATAAATGTCGGTACCCAAGGAACATAGGTATTATCATATACAAGTTCTCTATAAGGCTCATCAGATATAGTTAAAATTGTTGTTCCAAGCTCTTTCTCTTTTTGAGTAATTACCTCATCTATTCCCTTTAAAACCTCTTCACTATAAACAACACCTGTCGGATTATGAGGGGTATTGATAATTATTGCCTTAGTTTTAGCATTTATAGTTTCTTTTAACTTTTCTAAATCAGGCATAAATGTCTTTGTATCAGCAGGAATTACTACAAGCTTTCCGTCATAATTAGATACATAATTTCCATATTCCACAAAGTAAGGTGCAAATGTAATCACTTCGTCATCTTTATCAATTATGGCTTTTAATAAAATGTTTATTGCCATTGCAGCACCTGAAGTCATAATTAAATTAGTTGCTTTATAATCAGTATTATATTTTTTATTAAGACTTTCTGCTAATTTTTCTCTTACATCTAAATAACCTGCATTTGTCATATAACCATGTACTAAAACAGGGTCTTCCTCTGATAGTACATCTACAATAGCCTTGTTGATAGCGGCAGGAGCCGGCATATTTGGATTACCAAGACTAAAATCAAACACATTTTTCCTTCCGTAAATCTTAGCTAGGCGATTTCCTTCTTCAAACATTTTTCTTATTACAGAATTATTACCTAGCATTGCTTTCATTTTCTTTGAAACCATTACAAATACCTCCCATAACTTTGATGTAATTTA
Source organism: uncultured Lachnoanaerobaculum sp. (assembly GCA_937925515.1). Classification (GTDB taxonomy): domain Bacteria; phylum Bacillota; class Clostridia; order Lachnospirales; family Lachnospiraceae; genus CALALP01. The sequence continues at coordinate 49,976 of CALALP010000044.1, forward strand.
ACTTTATTTGTAAAAAAGTAAACCAAGGTGGTTACAACAAGATAAAACCATGTTGTAGGGTTTGAAAACCAAGTTGTAAAAAATGATAATGATAAATATAGTACCATTTGAGAATAAACTACAACTAAAATAGGATTAGTATATTCTTTTAATTCATTTTCCATAAGATATGAAATCAAACCTAAAACAGCTGAAAATACTGCAACTCCTATCACCCAGAAATCATAATACGCATCATAAAATAAAGTCAAGGTAGTAAGTTCAGTTTTTGTTACAAATATAGGATAATCCACTAGATTTGGATAGACAAACTTCATACCTGATAATGCCCAAACCGGAAAAAGACCTTTCATTCCAAACGCAAACTTATTTAAGTTTACAACAAGGGCATTAAAATTATCATAATTATTTGCTACATAGATATATGGCTGACCTACAAAAACAGGCAAGTTATACTTCATTTCAAAAATAGAATTTAAATATTCTATGCCATGACTTCGTGCCACAGTTAATATTAGATAAACAGGCAAAATACCTATACCTGCAAGGCATAAAACCCATTGACTTCTACCGCGATTAATAACTACATATGAAACTGTTGCAAGCATTATTGATAAAATAAACTGAAATCTCGATACACATAATATCGGAATCATTAGTGATATAATATCCAAAATTAAAAACAAAATATATTCAGAATCAATTTCATTTTTATAATAAAAGTATACTACTGATATTGCAGGCACTAAAACACATGCCACTGTAAAATAATGTACTCCGGTAATATGAAATGTAGAATATGCATGTGGTACACCTCTGATAAAAAGAGGCACAAACTTAAGTTTATATACTTCCACAAAAAATGCAATTAGTGAAACTGCTGTAATAGCTATTCCTGAAATCAAAAGTCTTTTTCTGTTTATTCTGACACCATTTCTCCTTATACTTTTTCTTTCAATTCTACCAAACTCAAATTGGCAAAACTCATAAACTCCCCAAAAAGCTGTAAAAGCAAGAAAAAATGAAATCCAAGTTGTAATTCTCCAATCTGTTTGAAGATTAGATAGTTTCATGCAAGAAATTCCTTGACCACCTACAAAGCTTAAAGTAAAAAGCCCTCTTAAGTTTATAAGCATACCTGTTCTTTTATATTCAGAAATAAATATTACTAAAGCCGCTCCTAGTAATACAGCCCCTGAGGCAATGTATAAAGAAAACTTTGCCAAAACAAAACTTAATATATATGCAATAATATAAATGTAAATAAACATATCTCCTCCAGCTACACTTCCCCAAAGCCGCTTTCTATAAGCTCAGTCAGCTCTTTAAGTGCCTCTTTTTCATCATCTCCAACACATACAAGTTCTATTTCATCGCCAAGCTTAACACAAGCTGACAAAACACTGAGAACACTTTTAGCATTATAAACTTTATTATTAAAATGAAGTTCTATCCTTGACTTAAACTCAATAGCAGTATTGCAAAATAGACCGGCAGGTCTTAGATGTAGGCCTGTACTATTTATCATTTTAATTTTCCTCTTTACCATATATCCTCCCTAGTTTTGTTTAGTAGGTGCAAAACTTGAACTTTCAACTTGAGAAACATTTGATTGACTTTGTGATTTGGTGTTCTCCGTTGAACTTTGCTGATTTACCTTTGATTCAGTGCTTTCTTTCTTTTCAGTACTCTCTTTTTTCTCAGTACTTTCTTTCTTTTCAGTACTTTCTTTTTTGGTTGAGTTTTCTGTTTCACTTTGTGTGTCTAAAGTGCTTTGCCTTGACTCACTAGGCTTACTTTCAGATTGCTTTGTTTCTTGAGTCCTACTTTCAGTTGTAGTTACTTCTTCTGAAACTGTAGTTGTATTTTCTATCTTTTCTTTTACAATTATATCAAATGGACTAATCAAAGATATTTTTACATTGTCTTTAGGGCTAAAAGTTATGCTTGCAGAGTTTGTGCCTTTTAGCATATTTGAAACATTTACTTTTGCCCCAATATTTCTGGAATTAACTCCTGCAACACTTGATTTAAGCCCTGAAACTGTAACAACTATTAAATTAGTAGAAAATTCATAAGTATATTCAGGCTTTTGACCGACAAGGCTTATATCTGAAATACTTACATTTAGATTTTGTCTAACCTCTTCTTCTAATCTTATGACTACATTTATAACTGATTCGCCATTTACCTGTATTCCCTCGGGCAAAAACTGATTTAAGTCAAGCTGAACTGTTTTACTTTCAGATAAGCCGTCTATATTTAACACATCAGCAGGAATATTTATTGAATCAATATTATCAATGCTACTTCCCTCTCCATATACTGCCACTGACTTAACATCTGACTCTACACCTATAAACCTATATCCACTTGCAGGAGAACCACTTATATTATATTTAATTTCCAGGCTCTTTCCCTGAAGTACACTCACTGTATAAGCTACCTCATCTAAACTTGCTTGCACAATGTCTTTATTTATAGCTTTTTTATTTTTCTTTGCATCATAAAAAATAATATCTGCTTGCCCCTCTATATTAGAACTTTTGCCGTCTATATTTACCTCTATACCTGCTGAAACTATATCCGAAATCGATGATTCAGGCCCTTTTAGTCTAACTTTTGACTGCTTGGTACTTATCTTACCTATTGTATATGTAGGTGCAAGCTCTCCCACTATCTTAGTTTCTATATCATATTCTTTTTCTGTTACATCTTCTACTTCTACATTCACTGAATTTGGAGAGGCAACTACCTCGCCTTGAATAAGTTCTTTATTATTTATTATTTCAAATTCTACCGGAACTACACTTGTAAGCTCATAGATTTTCTTAAGATTAATCCAAACCTTAAAGTCCTCACTTGTAATCTTGCCATAATCAAGACTTCTTATAGGTACTTCCAAATACATTGGTTCTGAATTTAATAATTTGTAGTACTTTGAGGCATTTTCAAGTATATCTGTATTAATAACTTCAGGTGTTACTTTAATTCTTTTTGTAGTAACAGGATTAACTATATTCATAACTGTAAGCCAAATTATAAATGAAACTATCAGAGAAAGAAACTTTAAGGGTAAATTATTCATCAATCTTTTTTTCATTTTTCCCCTTTCCTTTCCACAATGAAAACCAATTTGTGCTAACGGGTTCTTGTACAAGTTTTGATAAAATCTCTCTCAAATCTTCCCTATTATTTATTTTCTTTAATGCACCCCTACTGGCAACTGAAACATTACCTGTTTCCTCTGAAACTACTATTGTAAGTGAATCTGTAACTTCACTTATTCCAATAGCCGCTCTATGCCTTGTGCCTAGAGCCTTACTTATATGTGAATTATCTGAAAGTGGTAAATAACATGTAGCCGACACTATTTTATTACCCCTGACTATGACTGCTCCGTCATGTAAAGGGGTATTATGTTCAAATATATTTATAAGAAGTTGACTTGAAACTTTACCATTTATTTCTATACCTGTTTTAATGTAATCATCTAATATTTCACTGCCCTCAATAACAATCAATGCTCCTGTATTTGTTGAACTAAGTGCAAAACTTGCCTTTACAAGATTCTCAATAGACTCCATAGTAAGATTATCTGTTTCTTGAGAGGGCAAAATTTTCTTTAAAATGTTTCCACTTCCAAGTTGCTCTAAGGCTCTTCTTAATTCAGGTTGAAAAATAATTATAAATGCCACAAATGCAATATTAGCAATCTTTGTTAATATCCACATAATGGTACTAAAATTAAATATCATTGCTAATACAGTAAATAATAAAATAGCAATCAAACCTCTAAGTATTACCCAAGCTCTGGAATTCATAATCCAAAGCAAAATTTCATAAACTATAAAACTTATAATTAAAATCTCTATAACATTGCCTATTTCCATTCTCGGCAATGATGATACCCAAGAAGAAATTAAACTTGACAATTATACACCACCTATTCTAACTAACTTTTGCCTCTACTTCTCTTTTTTCTTTCTACTATATTTTCAGCCTCTTCATTATCCGATGTAAAGACTTTTATCTGCACATCAGGTGCTTTTACTGCTATCTTAGGAACTGCTTTTACATAATAATAGTAATCATCATCTTCAAACTGTGTATACTCAGTTCCTGAATAGTCCACTGAAAACACAAAAAATATGTACACAATAGTAATTAATCCTGATATAAACACTCCTACTAAAAGTTCCATAATAGGCATATTTACATCAAAAACATACTCCCCGATAAATATTGCTATAAAAAGACTTATTACTCCTGCTCCCACTGCAATATACCATGAATAGTCAATAGATAAATTATGTACAAAAAATACTACTAATAAAGTAATTGCAAATGCTATAACAAGTACTAACATGGTTTTATTTGAAAATGAGGCATTTATAATTTGAAAATATTTTTGAGGAATCTCAAGCATATTCTTGGTGGTAATTGAATTTATATTTAAATGAATATATGATATTAAATAATAAATTATTACACCACAACTAAGAGGTATTATAGAAATAATTCCACCACCAAGACCTAAAAGTAGTGGAACTACATAAGGTATTTTAAGATGAAAACAAATAGGAACTAAAACTAATATATAACTGTCCTTAGGTTGAAAACCATAATAAAGTAAAGCTATAATTACAATGATAGCAGCTATAAGTACAGCTACCTCTATTGAAACACTGGCTACATGAACTAACATAAATAAAGCTAGTATTAAGGTCATTGCTGAATAGGGCAAGAATGCACATACAATACCTATTATAAAAGCAACTGCCGGAGTAGCCAACTCCTCCATATATCCCAACTGTCCATTTAAAAACAAAGCTGCCATAAATGCAATAATAAACTTAACGGCTGAATTTATAAAAAACGCATATTTTCCATAAAATGAACGTAGATTATCCTTTAATACAAACAGCTTAAGCATTTTCCATTTCCTCCCTAGAAAGTTCCTTAGTCTTGTTTTGAAATTCATATCTTTTTTGAAGTCTACGAAGTTTTGAAACATAAATACCCTGTGCATCTTTTGATGCATCATATCTTCTATTCCAAATAATCCAAGTAATTATCTCATAAACAAAAAGACCTATTAAGTAATAAATCATATATTGCTTAAATACTTCTATAAAATCGGTTATTTTTACAACTCTTGCCATATCGCCCATAACATAAATCATATATAAAAGTATTGCAAGCGAATATGCAACTGTATATTTAAAAACTCCAATAACCATATATTTTCCTATATAATCCCCTTTGAAATAATCTTCTGCATTTGAAACTTTCTTTTTCTGCTTTTTTTCATAGAAAGATATTTCAGTCATAAGTTTTATTTTATCTTCATTTAACATAAGTACCTCATCTTTTACGAACCTGATAATGACTTATTATATCATAAAGAAAAGTTCTATGCAATTTTCATAATAATTTTCTTTAAGCTAAAAAAAACAGCTACTCATTTTATAATGATTATTGCTGTTTTTTTTAATATTTTATTCAAATCTAAGTGCCTCAATAGGGTCTTTTGATGCAGCTTTTCTTGCAGGATATAATCCGAAAAACAATCCGACAAATGCTGAAAAGCTTACTGCTATAATGACACTTTCAGGCTTTATAACTACTGCAGTCTTAGTAATAATACCGACTATACTTACAATAGTTATTGCTAAAAGAGTACCGATAAGTCCTCCAACTCCTGAAAGGGCGGCAGATTCTATAAGAAATTGTTGCAATATATCTCCGGTAGTTGCTCCAAGTGCCTTTCTAATTCCTATTTCTTTTGTTCTTTCAGTAACTGAAACTAACATTATATTCATAATTCCAATTCCACCAACTACTAAAGAAATACCTGCGATTGAACCAAGCACCAGTGAAAGTGTTCTCAAAAGTCCGTCTAACTGTCTAAACTGATCTTGTGCAGTTTGGAAGAAATAATCATTTTCTCCTCTATTTTTAAGACGAAGTATATAAGTTTTAAGTTCACTTGCAAATGCCTGTATTTGAGGTTCAGTCATTTTAGGATTTGCAAATAATCTAATCGCAGAAACCCCATTATGTGATGCCTTAAACAATGACAATGGAATATAAATTGTTCCTGTTTCTCCTGTTTGCCCCATAAGTGCCTTTTGTAATGGAGAAACATTCTCTTTGTAAATACCTACTATTGTAAATTCCTTACTTTCACCATTTAATACAGCTCTAAATGTTCTACCGACAGCATTTTCATTTCCAAAAAATTTCTTTGCATCTTCCTGTCTTAAAACTGCAACAGTTGAACTATTTTGTACATCAGCTTGTGAAAGAAATTTTCCATGTACCATACTTATTGTAGGCTGCAAACTTGCATATTTATAGTCTACTCCATTAAATAAAACTTTTTTTGTTTTAAGTGTAGTCTTCATCTCCAGTGTAGCAGCATCTAAATAATCTACATAAGCTAACTTATTTGGAAACGCCTCATAAAGCTTTTCTACATCATCAGAAGTAAAAAGATCACTATCTCTTGCTTCTTCCATAGCCATACTTACATACATCTGACTAAGACCAACACTTGAAAATAAGTCGGCAAACATCTTTCTAACACTATCTCCCAAAGCTGAAACCATTATTACAGCACCTATTCCAATGATGATACCAAGCATTGTAAGAAATGACCTCATCTTATTTGAGTAAAGTGAGGAAAGAGCCATTTTTATATTTTCGCCTATCATAGACTACCTCCTATTGGTGTAGGATTTTCATTAATTTTATCTGAAATAAGCATTCCGTCACTAAAAGTTAATATTCTATGTGTGTATTCTGCTATATTATCTTCATGTGTAACCACTACAACCGTATTACCTTGTTGATTTAACTTTGCAAATAATTCCATAATATCTATTGAAGATTTTGAGTCCAAGTTTCCGGTAGGCTCATCGGCAAGTATTAGAGGTGGTCTATTGGTAAGTGCTCTTGCTATTGCCACTCTTTGCCTTTGACCTCCTGAAAGCTCATTTGGTTCATGTTCGGTCCTGGAAGATAAGCCAACCATTTCAAGTAATTCCAATGCTCTTTCTCTCCTTTTTGCAGGTGCAACCTTTGCATAAGTCATAGGAATTTCTACATTTCTTAATACACTCATTCTACTTATAAGATTAAATGACTGAAACACAAATCCTAATTTTTGATTACGAATTTTACTTAATTCATTATCACTCATCTGTGCAACATCAACTCCATCCAAATAATAACTTCCTAAGGTAGGTCTATCAAGACAACCTAAAATATTTAAAAGAGTAGATTTTCCTGAACCGGAGTGTCCCATTATAGCTACAAATTCTCCCTGTCTTATAGTAGCATTTATCTTATTTAGTCCAAGAACTTTTAATGCACCTGTATCATATATCTTAACTAGATTTTCAAGTCTTATAATTTCTTTTTTATCATCATTATTAATACTTCTATTTATGGGCTTTTCAAATTCTTTAGCTAAATTACCCTCTATATTTTCTATTAATTCATTTTCTGTATTACTAATTTTCTCACTTGTCATATTACCACCTATTTAACAGGAACAACAATAGCCTTGTCAGGAGAAACAACACTTTCAACTACTTCGTCTTCACTTACAGAAGTCATTACAGTTTGTCCCTCTGTCAAGCTGGAATCATAAGAAGTTACAAACTTAACATTAGACTCATCTATACCCTCAGGAATACTTTTTAACTGAGTCATTGTACTGTTTTCAATTCCTGTTTCTACCGGCTTTATAGTAACTTTCTCTGTTCCGTCAGGATTTTTAACAATAAATTGCATAATTCTATTACCTGTGCCGTCATCTCCTATTGCAGATAAAGGTACTAAGTAAGTATCTTTTGCACTGTTAATTAAAATATTTGCTTTTGCTGTAATTCCTGAAATAAGTTTTGTATCCTTATCTAATATTTTTACCTTTACAGGAATAACTCTTTCTCCACTGCCACCCTCTTTATTTTGACCGGTAGGGCTTATTGATATAATTTCACCTTTTACAGACTTACCCTCTCCAAGTATATCAGCAGTTATTGTAACAGGTAAACCAACAGAAATCTTTCCTATATTAAACTCACTTACTAAAAGTTTCATTTGAAGTTCGTCTAAATTCTCAATAGTTATAAGTGGACTTTTATCTTCTACTGTATCAGCAAACTGTCCAACTTTAGTATTTACTCTTGTTACAGTACCTGTAATTGGTGCTATAAGAGTTGTATTTTTCATCTGATCAGTTAAGCTGTCAACTTCTCTTTTTGAATTAGCTATATCAATGTCATAGCTTGAGTCTGCTGAAACTTTCCCATTTTTTACATTAAATGCAGATACTGCTATTTGTGCATTTTTTAATGTAGCCTGTGCCTGATCTAAATCAGTTTGAGGTGCAGCACCATTTGCCACAAGTTCTGCAACACGATTATAATTCTTTTGTGCTGCCTCAAGTTCAGCCGCCGCCTTTGCATAAGAATTTCTATCATTCTTTATTTTCTCGGATTTTTGAGCAACCTTTAAATCATAGTTACCTTTAGCATTATCAATATTTTTTTGAATAGTTTCAGGATCTATCTTTGCAAGAACTGTTACACCTTTTTCAACCCTATCTCCCTCTTTTACAAGAAGTTCTGTAATTTTAGCATGTAGTCCTGATGTAATGTCTACACTGTCAGTTCCCTCAATAGGACCATTGACTGTAAGTGTTTCATCAATGTCGCCCTTAGTAATCTTTGATGCCTCCACCATTGGGGCTTTTGGACCTTTTGGCATTAAGAAATTTGAATAAGCAAAATACCCGGCAACTCCTAAAACTAAAACTCCAAGTATTATAAAGCCTTTCTTTTTTGATTTTTTCTTAGCAGGTTTTATAGACTGGGTAGAATTAAGCATAGAATTAATTTGACTATCCAAATTTTTGTTATCGTTATTCATAAATGACCTCCATAATAAAGTGTTATCTCATACTTAAGTTATCTCAAATACGCAAATGTATCCTTTTTAACTTAACTTTTGTAAAATTCTAATTGTTTTCAGACTTAAGTTTTGAATCGAACACTATTTTCTTTTACGATAATACTACATGCTAAAACCAAACTCAATAAAATCTTTTCTAAAGAGTTTCTAAATGTAATATAGGTTAGAGCTAAAATGACTTTAGAAATAATTTTAGTTTTAATACTAATTGTGTTATACTGTTGAAAATGTTTGTTTTAGAAAGGCAAAAAATGAAAATATTAATTATAAATGGAGCTAATCTAAATTTTTTAGGCTTGCGAGATACTTCTCAGTATGGTAAGAATACTTATACTGATTTAATAGATAGGTTAAGAGATTATTCTAAGAAAAGAAATTTTGAAATAGAGTTTTTTCAGAGTAATGCTGAGGGCGAGATTATAGATAGACTTCAAAGGGCTTATTATGAAAATGTATCAGGGATAGTCATTAATCCGGCAGCATTTACACATTATTCCTATGCTATAAGAGATACCCTTGAAATTTTAACTTGCAAAAAAGTAGAAGTTCATATTTCAAACATATACAAAAGAGAGAAATTTAGGCAAACTTCAGTAACTGCCCCTGTATGCGACGGTCAGATTTCAGGGCTTGGAATAAGGGGATATGAACTTGCAATAGAGTTTATATTAAGTTCTTAGGCTTTTTTTAATAGGTGTTGTAAATAGATTTCCAAATATAAAGTTACATATCACTATTTAATTATGGGGTTTTCCTCGCCGTCGGCGAGTAAAACCCCCTATAAAAAAGTCCTTAAATTAGCAAATATAATTTTCTCTGTTTCATATACTTTCAAGAGCCTTATCTATAATCTTTTCTTTTCTGTTTTTAATCATAGTTTTTAAAAATGTTTTATGCAGTGAAGTTATATATGGCGTATTCTCGATTATCTCATCAACTTTCTTTAAATCAATTCTACTTCCTATTTTTTTTAAAGCCTCTAAACATTTCGGAATTTTTGTTGTAGTAAGAAACTTAAAGTAATTAATTTTTTTATCATTTTCTTTTATTGCCGAATTTGGAAACACATATATACGCTCATCAATTTCCTTTTCAGAAGATAAAACTTTCTCCATTCCTTTTTCATCTAACTGAGGATACAAACAAGAACCACAATCGTATACAGGAGCTAATTTTACTTTTCCCTCATTCTCATTTACTAAAAAACCCCAATTTCCATTATGTCTATCAAAATTTCCAAGTAGACTATCTCCAATAAACATATCCCAAAAAAAAGTTTCTAATTTTTCCGGTGGTACTATTTGTTGTTCTGTTATTGTAGAAAGAATTTCCTCAAGCTCTGTACCATAGCCGTTCCTTGAGCTTTCTATAATTGTGTTTTTCAAAGAGGCAAAGTCTTTAAGTACGTATCCACCAACAGCAAAATCTTTGCAAGCAACTGCTATCTTATCACCATACACTCCTAATATTGTTTTTTGTGTTTCTATTCCTAGGCTACTGAAAATATTACAAGCAACATATTCACTTATACAACTATTTGTATAGCTTAATATTTCATTTTTAATTGTCTTAGGTGGAAACTTTAACATATAATTTTCGCCATTATAAATAATTCCTATCTTATTCCCATTTGCACCACCATATAAACGAAACTTATTTATTTTTAATTTTGTAAAATCAATATTCATAGCCCACCTATAACCCTAAATACTTACGTCTAAGGTACTTTGCCTGTTCCTCTGTTATCTCTTTGCCATACATTGCCGTGTTTATAGAACCGTAGACTTCGCCCCATAAACAATCAAGTACAGAGGAATTTTCCTTTTCTCCCTTTACATAAGCCTCTATATCATCTCGTAAAAATCTTGGTAAATCAATTTCCATTAATTCATCTTCACTCATAATCAAATCCCTCCTTAACTTAGTAGTGCCATACATTTTGAGTATTTACTATTTTTTCAACTAACTTTTCTGCATTTTCACTTAAAAAATACTTATAAGTAGACTTTGGTACAAGTTTTTTCAATTTATCAAAATCCCTATTTTTTATACATTCCCTTGCAAAGGACGCACTTACCATAAAGCCCTCTACCTGCTTTCTAGGTATAATTTTACAATTTAAATTTTCTGATATAACCTTATTGTAAATGTTGGTTACCTTACTAAACGGCTCATCTCCCAAGTATCTACATTCAATATTTAAATATTCACTCACTTTCTTAAAAATCTTAGTATCCAAAGCTGCCTGTGTATATATAACCTTTTCAGTGTCCTTTAGAAAATAACTCGGAAATGTAGCACTACTTACAATATAATTATCAGTATCATGATAAATAATATTTTGTAAATGCCTTGTTCCCTCTATTACAAGCTTTTTTCTTACCTCAAAAGGAATAATACTTATATCTTCTTTCACAATAAAAAGATGTAATAAATCATTGTTTTGTATTGCCTGTTCCACTAAATACAAATGTCCCAAAGTAAATGGGTTTGCGTTCATTATTATAGCATTAGAATACTCATCTTTTTTTATTTTTTTCTGCTCGTTTGTTTCTTGTTTTAACTTCTCAAGATAAGAACTAAAGCCATTTTTTTTATTTTCAAGAAAAACTAAATCATCTCCCACTCTAGCAATTTCATAAAAACCTAAGTCCTCAAAAAATTTAGAAGTGTTTACTTTTGTATATATAAATAAATGTAAATTGCCTCTATTAAACTGATATTCTATAAGATGAGAAATCAACAAATTGAGTATGCCCTGTCCTTGATACTTACTGTCCACGGCAACACATCTAAGAGTGTTCCTAAAGCAACTCCCTGTTGCCATTATATTATAATCTTCATCACATACAGCACATATATAATCTAAATTGGAATCCCTTTCTAAGCCCTCTCTTTTTAATAACTCATCAACCTTTTTAAGTAATATTTTATCATTTAAACTTATTTCTGATATGAACATATTCTCTCCACTAAGTTTTTAATCCTCTGAAATGAAATAAAGCATATAACACATTGCAAGTAAGTCGGCACTTCCCCCCGGAGAAAGCCCTCTATTAGTATATTCTATATCAAGTTCTTTTATAGTAGCCATACTTGGATATGGCTCTAGCTCAAGCATTTTTTTTAGCCTCTTTTTTTCATTAAGAAAGCTTTCATAATCACTTCTTTTTATCATATTTGTATCCATAGTGGCTGAAATGATATTGAGTAGTGCGATACAACCTGCATCATTTAAAGACATTCCTCTTTTAATGCAACTTTCAAATTTAGGCATGCCATAATTTAAAACTGACAGATAGCCACCCTCTGCTTGCCCTCTTACCCCACTTATACCATATTTTTTATATATTTTCTCTCCGAAAGTACCTTTTTTAACTTCATCACTTGAATTTTTAAGTTTATCTTCAAGTTCATTTTTCACTATTCCCTTGGCTATTTTACTACATTCTTTTAATATAAGCTTAAAATCACTCCATTTTTCATATCCCAATCTACCACAAGCCCCACATAATAGACCAAGTGAAAAAATAGCTCCCTTATGTGTATTGACCCCTTTTGTGGCAGCAAACATTGTAAGCTCAGCCCTTTTTCCTAGTTTTTGAAGTTCTCTAAAAAACTCATTATATTCCATATCTTTAAACTTAAGACTGAAACTTGCGGCTTCAAAAAAATAATTATATAATGACACTGAACTTGAAACAAATGTAAATATATCCATATCACTATGACTTTTGCTGCTGTTTCTATCCACAAGCCCTACTTTAGGGGTGGCAAGTGCCTCAAATAGTAAAGCTCTTACTGCCTGACTTGCCAAATAATTAGCATCTATTTTTTGGAAACTTTCATTTAAAATTTGATTTGTTTTATCAACTAATTCAGACACACTATGTGTTCTTCTACCTGCACATTCCTTAGCGGCTCTATCACACATTAAACATTTTCTTAAGTGCTTTCTTTCAAGTTTATAGAAATGTGTATCTATCACATCAATATCATATAGTCTACTAAGTTCGTCATAGTCCTCTAGTTCTACACATATTTTTTTTATAATATTAGCGTCCTCATCTACAACAAAAAAAGCCTCATTTCCTGTAAAATCATTAGTAATTTCTTCATGTAAAATGTCTATCTTAGATATTTCCAACTTAAGCTTTAAAGTTTTAATGCCATGCTCAAAACCCCTTAAAATCAGTTTTGAGTTTTTTATCTCTCCTGCAATATTCATTGTAAAGCTGATAAGTGGCTTATTATATTTACTTATAAGTTTACTTTGCTTTTCTACTCTTAAATCCCTAGCCCTCATCATATCTAATACACTAACTTTCTTATTTTCCATAATCTTTCCCTAAATGATTTGCTTAAGTTTTACTTACATAATTATTATACCATACCTTACATTATCTATGTTATAATAATTGAGCTATATCAATTCAATGGAGGACTATATGAAAAAATTTATAAATGTTTCAATACTGATAATAAGCTCTATTTTTATTTCACTATCAACCAACTTTATATCTAAGGCAAACAGCTGGAATAAAACTGATACCGGTTGGGAATTTATTTCAAATGGCGAAGTTCTTAAAAGCACTTGGTTAGCTGAAACTATTCCTGTTGGAAATAAAAGAACTTGGTATTATCTTGATTCTAATGGAAAAATGGTAACAGGTTGGACTACTTCTGGTAATGGTTGGTACTATTTAGCACAAAACGGCGTAATGCAAACAGGTTGGCTACAAGATAATAATAACTGGTATTTTTTAGATTCTTCAGGGAAAATGCAGGTAGGTTGGCTTTATTATAATGATAACTGGTACTTTTTAAATGCTTACGGACAAATGCTTACAGGCTGGGTGCTTGACAATGGAAAGTCCTACTATCTCGATAAAACTTCAGGCTATATGCTTACTTCTACTACAACCCCTGACGGAAACCAAGTAGATGAAAATGGAGTTTACATTTCAAATTCAAATAGTTCAAACTCTAATAAAGTTAGTAACACTTCACAAGAAACATTTTCTTCACAAGCAGAAAATGAAGTCCTTAATCTGGTAAATATTGAAAGAGAAAAAAATGGACTTGCTCCTCTACACTTAAACCAAATCTTAGTAGACGGTGCTAAAATAAGGGCTAAAGAAATAGTAACATCTTTTAGTCATACAAGACCTGATGGCAGTAAACCTTACACCGTATTTCCGGGTGGAGATTTTGCAGCATACTTTAACCATGTTGGTGAAAATATTGCTTATGGTCAACTTGATGCAGCTGAAGTTATGGATGGTTGGATGAATTCCGAGGGGCATAGAGCAAATATCTTAAATCCTAAATTTACAAGTATCGGTATTGGTTGTTATGAGTCAGGTGGTATATTATATTGGGTACAAATGTTTGGAAGGGAGTATTAATATGTTTACTTTTAATCACTTTAATTTTAATGTTTTAAACCTTGAAAAAAGCCTTGAATTTTATGATAAGGCACTTAATCTTAAGCCAATAAGAACTAAAGAATCAAATGACGGTTCTTTCAAACTTGTCTATCTTTCTGATTCTAAAACCAACTTTACCTTGGAACTTACTTGGCTTAGAGATAGAAAAGAACCTTATAATCTCGGAGAATTGGAGTATCATCTGGCACTTGAGGCAGAAAATTATGATGAGGCACATAAAAAACATCTTGAAATGGGTGTGATATGTTATGAAAACCCAAGTATGGGAATTTATTTTATAGCAGACCCTGACGGCTATTGGATTGAGATAATCCCTGCTAAAAATAGATAATTACAGGAGAACTTATGTTTAAAATAATTTTAGCCTCTGCCTCCCCAAGGCGTAAGGAATTACTTTCAAAAATCTATAAAGATTTTGAAATCATAGTTTCAGATAAAGAAACTTCTATCGATACCGATGAGCCGACAACATTTTGTGTAAGACAGGCAAAACAAAAAGGAGTAGACATTTACGAAAAAGCAATTAATCTATTCCCAAACACAAAACTTTTAGTCCTATCTTTTGATACAGTTGTATCTATTGATAACAAGATACTTGGAAAGCCCTTAGATAAAGCAGATGCCAAGAAAATGCTTGAAAAACTTTCAGGAAGAGAACATAAAGTCTATACAGGAGTCTGCATAGCTGCAAACCTTGAAAACTTTTATTTAAATACTTTTTTTGAGGAAACCAATGTAAGAGTAGCAAATTTATCTGATTCTGAAATAGAAAGTTATTTAAATACTGATGATTATAAAGACAAAGCAGGTTCTTATGGCATACAAGGCAGTTTTTCCAAATTTATAACAGGCATAGACGGCGACTTTTATAATGTAATGGGACTTCCGATTGCCTCGCTGTATCAAAAGTTAAAGGAGTTAAAGTTGGAGTAAAGTTTTTACTTAAAAAGGGGGTTATGGGGGGTTATGGGGCATTTCCTCGCCGACGGCGAGGAAATGCCCACTACTCCTACTCAATTATGATTAAAAATTAGCAAAATTTTTATAATCATCTATAGTAATACTGTTTGTTTTAAATATCTTTTTTTCCATGCTTATTATGTAATTAAAACCTAATATTTTTTTAGCTTTTTCTAAGTCAATCCTAGATAGTACCTTTTTTGTGTAAGGTCTTTTTGAATTTATATTAGTTATAGATAACAAAAACCTTTTTATAACTTCACTATTCAATATAATAGTTGTTATCATTGCTTTTTTTTCGTCATTAAAACTTAAAAAATAACAAGTATCGTCTAACATAATAGGTTTATCTGATTTTAACATTATAAAAATAGCCTCTTTATAAAAGCCGGATATTGCAACTTTATATTTACTAAAAGAATACTCTCCTATTCCAAATATTGAAAACTTAGGAGTATTTTTATATATAATACTCTTTCTTGATGATAGATTTTCTTCATAACTATTTAAATAATTCCACAACCTTGGACTTTTAGACTTAATATACTCTGTATCCTCTCCTACCTTAGATTGTGTAATTATTACATATTTTCTTATTTCATTATTGCTTTTATATTTTTTTATATCACTACTTTTTAGTAATGGATAAACTAATATATCTTCTATGTTTTGAAAGTCCTGTTTCCAAGGTATTAAAAATTTTCTCAAATACTTTTTTATGAGTTGGATTTATAAGTCTTGCAAATGCTGACAATGCAGTACTAACTTTTGACGCATCAAAGTCTTTGCCCATTTCAAGCCAAGTTGAAAAGAGATTTTCATAAGCTATAAAATATAAAGCCTAGTATATAATCCTTATATTCATTTGCCTCTATTTTAGAACGCATACTATTTGCAGATTCCCAAATCTTAGTTGCAAGCTGTTGTTTATTCATCTATCTATCCTCTATTTTCTATAATATTTGTAACTTCCTTATTCTTCTGCCCTTAAATGTTTCTTTATTCTCTGAACTAACATATCGAGAGCAACTGCATTTTTCCCACCCTCAGGGATTATTATATCTGCTTTTCTTTTACTTGGTTCTACAAACTGCTCATGCATAGGCTTTACAGTCTGCAAATATTGATTTATAACACTTTCAAGTGTTCTTTCACGTTTTTTGACATCTCTTTTAATTCGTCTTAAAACTCTTACATCTGCGTCAGTATCTACAAACACCTTAATATCCATTAAATCTCTAAGTTCCGGTTCTGAAAATATAAGTATTCCCTCTACTACAATAGCAGGGGCAGGTTTTACTAGAACAACTTTATCTGAACGGCTATGTATAGTAAAGTCATAAACAGGCATTTCTATCGCCTTTCCCTCTTTAAGTTCTCTAAGGTGTTTACATAAAAGTTCAGACTCAAATGCATCCGGATGGTCATAGTTAAGCTTTTCTCTTTCAGAAAATTCTAAATCATCATTTGCCTTATAATAATTATCATGTCTTAAAATGCTGACCTCTTCTTCTCCAAATTTTTCCAAAAGTTTATTTGCCAGTGTACTTTTTCCACTTCCTGTACCACCTGCTATACCTATAACTATTGTATTCATACTTCACCTGCCTTATTAATGTTTTTTAATCTTCTTTACTAATGTATCAAATGTCTTTTGAGGAATTTCAAATGAAAGTAAAATTGCTAAAACTATTGCTATGGCAATAAGAGTAGTCCCTCTACTAAAGGTGTTTATATCTGAGGCATCATTTCTCATATACGCATCAAATGTTTCATAGACTTTTACCCCCGGAACTAATGGAAATATTCCCGGAACTAAGAACATAGTTGCAGGACATCTAAATATAATTCCTGAAAATCTTGAGATACAGACTACTATAAATGCAGCTATAAATATTGCAACGCTTTCTTGAATTGAAAAAAAATTAAATGCTATCAAATAAATAAGCCAACCTATTGCACCTACAAGACCACAAACAAAATATATTCTAGTTTGTACTTCATAAAGAATTGCAAATGCAAGTGTCCCCAAAAAGGCGGCTATAAATTGTGCTATCATTTCTTTCCTCCCATAATTTCCTTTACAAAATCAGATAATTTATTTTTCTTGTGAAAGCTAGAATCCGAGCTATAAATATAGAGTCTATTTTTAGCCCTAGTCATTGCTACATAAAACATTCGTCTTTCCTCTTCCATATCCTCAATGGACGTTGCTTTTTTATGAGGTGTTATACCGTTGTTTGCCTCTATTATATAAACTATCTCATATTCCAAGCCTTTTGAGGAATGAAAGGTCATAAGTCTTACTCCCTCTGTTTCATTTTCCCTTTTATTTTTTCTTTTTTCCTCAAGCATTTTCTTATACTCTTCAATATGTACAAACCAACTATTTATATCATCAAAGTTAGATGCACTTGTTTCAAGTTCGGTTAGTATATCAAATATATCATCAATTTCTATTGTCTGTTCCTTGCAAAATTCCTCTAAAAACTCATCATAGCCTAAGGTTTTTCTTATAAATCTAATTGCTGTTAAGGGTTTAAGTGTTGATATAATGTCCAATGCTCTCTCAAACTCCTTGATTCTTTCTATCATAAATGGCTTATCTTTGTAATATTCATATAATGGCAAAAGACTTGAAACAAAATTCATTGCCTCTCTTTTTATATATCTATTTGGGCGATTTATAATTCTAAGTAAATCCTGTCTTTTTCCTATCCCTAAACTAAGTTTAAGATATGAAAGTATATCTTTTGAAACCCAATGAGTATATAAATTTGGCATATTGTCTTTTATTACAAAGGGTAAATTATGTTGCATTAAAAATTCAACTAAAAGTCTTGGTTGAATATTTGTTCTATAAAGTATTGCTATTTCATTTAAGTTTACACCTAGTTTTATATAATTTTTTATATCATTTACAATGCTTTTATTTTCAGCAATGGCAGATTTAAAGCGAATTATGTCTACATTTTTACCTGTTCCCCTAAAAGCTTTGACTTCTTTTTCAAACCTTGTTTTATTATGTAAAATAAGTTTTTTTGCAGCAGCGACTATTTGAATTGTAGACCTGAAATTAATGTCTAAAATCACAACGCTTGCCTTAGGATAATCATTTTTAAAACCTAGCATTATCTCAGGCTTTGCCCCTCTAAATCTATAGATAGATTGGTCATCATCTCCGACAATAGTAAGGTTAGCGTCTTTACCTGCAATCATTTTAATAACTTCATATTGTAAAAAATTTATATCCTGAAATTCATCTACTAAAATATATCTATATTTATTTTCAAGTGCACATCTTATGTCCTCTCTTTGTGAAAGTAAATCATAAGTCATTATAAGCATGTCTTCAAAATCTATCTTTTTTAAAATACCAAGTTTTTTCTCATATTCTTCAAAAACCTGCCTAAAGCTATCAGCCGGACAGGTTTTTGAATAGTAATATGTTAAGTCAATTCTATCTTCTTTTACAAGTGCAATTTCAGATAAAATCTCATTTATAATGTTTGAGGTATCTTCTCCTTTTTTTATCAAATTTTTATCAAATATTATTTCCCTTATAATTTCAACTTTTTCGTCCTCAAGTGCAACTTGATTTACGCTATAGCCGTAGGCTTTCCTTATAATATTAAAGAAAACTGAGTGAAATGTTCCCCAAGTAACTCTTTTTCTTCCTGCTATATTTTCAAATCTCTCCTGCATTTGCAAGGCGGCCGCTTTTGAAAATGTAACTACAAGTATATTTTCAGGCAAGACATTCAGCTTTTCAATTAGATATTTTACTCTATTAGTTATTACAAATGTCTTACCTGAACCCGGACCTGCTAAAACCATAAGAGGGCCTTTGCCATATTCAATAGCAATTTTTTGATTTTTACTGAATTTACTCAAAATATTACTCCATATTAGATTTAAGTCTATTTATACCGTCTTTTATTCTAGCTATTGATTCCTCTTTTCCTATAATTTCCATAATTTCAGTAGCACCTGCAGGTGTAGAAAGCTTTCCTGATAGAGCAGTTCTTATAGGCCACATTACAAAGCCTACCTTAAGTCCTTTTTCCCTTATATATTTTGAGAGTGTTTCATAAAGACTGTCATTTGTATAATCATCATGTTTTTCTAAGATTGGTAATACTTCCTCAAGCACTTGTAGAGAGTTTTCCTTATTTGTTTTCATTTTTTTATGAATATACATATCAGTGTCATAGTCAGCTAGGCTCTCAAAAAAGGCAATATGTTCTTTAATGTCTAAAAATGTTTCTATTCTAGTTTTTATCATCTTAGATATTTTCACAAGGTCAAGAGGTTTCTTTATAACCTCGGTTATATAAGGCTTTGCCATTTCAAAAAACTTGCTTTCGTCCATAGCCTTTAAGTATTCTCCATTCATCCAACGAAGTTTTACCATATCAAAGACTGCCGGAGATTTGCTTATATGCTTATAATTAAACTCCTTAACCAATTCTTTAAGTGAAAATATTTCTCTATCACTTTCAGGCGACCAACCTAAAAGCGATACAAAATTTACTATTGCCTCAGCAAGAAAACCTTGCTCCAATAAATCCTCAAAAGATGAATGACCACTTCTTTTTGAAAGTTTCTTATGTTCTTCATTTGTTATAATAGGACAATGAACATAAACAGGAACTTCCCAACCAAATGCCTCATATAGTCTATTATATTTAGGAGATGATGAAAGATACTCACTTCCTCTTACAACATGTGTAATCTCCATTAAATGGTCATCAATTACATTTGCAAAGTTATAAGTAGGATAACCGTCTGACTTTATAAGTACCATATCGTCAAGTTCAGCATTATCAACTGAAATATCTCCATAAAGTTCATCATGAAATGTTGTAGTTCCCTCTGTTGGATTATTTTGCCTAATTACATATTTTTTGCCTGCTTTTAAATTCTCTAAAACTTCCTCTTTTGATAGTCCTAAGCAATGTTTGTCATAGACCATTATTTCCTCATCTTTTACTTTTCTTTTAAGAGTCGCAAGTCTAGCCTCATCGCAAAAACAATAATATGCCTCTCCCTTTTCAATTAACTTTTTAGCATATTCTAAATAAATACCTTCTTCTTGTCTTTCACTCTGTATATAAGGTCCATAACCTCCGTCTTTGTCAGGTCCTTCATCATGCTCAAGCCCTGCTAACTTTAATGTATTATAAATAATCTCAGTTGCACCCTCTACATATCTTTCTCTATCAGTATCTTCTAAGCGAAGTAAAAAATCTCCTCCCTCATGCTTTGCGATTAAGTACGCATATAAAGCAGTTCTTAAATTTCCTACATGCATTCTACCCGTAGGACTTGGTGCATAACGTGTTCTAATCTTCATTTTTCTCTACCTCTATAATTTAAATAAATTTTTAAGTATACCTCTACCAAGTGATGCTCCTAGATTGCCACCTAGTTTTTTTCCAAAACTTCCACCAATGCTCTTACCTAAAGTATTGCCGACTTCTCTACCAACTGTCCCTACAACACTACCTGCAACTATGGCAACACTTCTTTTAACTCTCCTTTGGTCTGCCGCCTCTTGCTTTTGCCTTTGTTTTTCAAGCTTTTCATTTTCTTTTTGCAAAAGTTTTTCTTGTTTTTGTGCCTCAATCTCTAAGAGTCTATCATTTTTTTGCTTTTGTCTTAGTTCGTCTTCCTCAATCTTTTTTCTTGCAAGAAATTCATAAGCTGAATCCCTATCTATCATGTCCTTGTATTTTTTATTTAAAGGGCTTGCTAAAATAGTGGCTTGTCTTGTTATCTCATCAACAGCTCCCATTAAAGATTGTGGAGGGAGAACAGTTACTTTTTCTGCAACCGACGGAGAACCGTCATTTGTTATAAAACTTACAACTGCCTCTCCTGTCCCAAGTTCATTGATAACTTCATCTGTTTTAAACTTAGGATTTACTCTATATGAGTTTGCAGCCGCCTTTACTGCCTTTTGTTCAGCAGGTGTATATGCCCTTAGTGCATGTTGAACTTTGTTTCCAAGTTGGGCTAAAACACTATCAGGAATATCAGTCGGATTTTGCGTTATAAAAAATACTCCTATACCCTTTGAACGAATTAGTTTTATAACCTGTTCTATTTTATTTAAAAGTACTTTCGGAGTATCTTTAAATAGTAAATGTGCCTCATCAAAGAAAAATACCATTTTCGGCTTTGGTGTATCCCCTACCTCCGGTAAGTTCTCAAACAGCTCTGCAAGTAACCATAGCATAAATGAGGAATAGGCAAGTGAATCATTTATAAGACTTGAGGAATCAAGTACATTAATCATTCCTTTTCCACTTGTATCTTGTGAAAACCAATCTGCTAAATCGAGAGCAGGTTCTCCAAAATAAGTATTTCCACCTCTGCTTTCAAGTGATACAATTCCCCTCATAATAGCACCAATACTTTGAGGTGCAATATTTCCGTAAGATTCTCTATAAACTTCTGCATTTTCAGATACATAATTTAACATAGACTTTAAGTCTTTAACATCGATTAAGAGAAGTCCCTCCTCATCTGCTATCTTAAATACAATATTTAATATATCAGACTGAATTTGATTTAAATTAAGTAGTCTTGCAAGAAGTACAGGGCCAAACTCCGTTATAGTAGTTCTAAGAGGTAAACCTTTCTTGCCAAAAATATCCCAAAACATAGTCGGATAAGCTTTAAACTCAAAGTTATTTATCCCAAGCTTTGAAACTCTTTCTCTTATTTTTTCAGAGTCCACTCCTGATTTGCAGATACCTGAAATATCTCCTTTTACATCTGCTAAAAATACAGGAACTCCTGCATCTGAAAATGCCTCAGCAAGGACTTTTAAAGTAATTGTTTTTCCACTTCCTGTTGCTCCTGCTATAAGACCATGTCTATTTGCCTTGTCAAGCAAAATATATTGTCCCTCTAAGTCGGAATTTAATCCAACCAATACTTTATTTTCAAATAACATATTTTCCTCTCTTCTATATTTATTATTATGTGGCTGTTGCGAAATTAATTTTCATTAGTAACTATGTTTTCCATACAGATACAGAGAAAATTATATTTGCTGGTTTAAAGACTTTCTATTATATATCTTGTCCCCCGTAGGGGGACAAGATATATAATAGCTATTTTGTGACACCCACAAATACACATTTAATTTTGCTACGCCCCTAATAAGTTATAAAACTTAATCATAAGATATTAATATCAACTCCTTATCTATATATTCTGCTAAATATATTTCTGAGTAATCATTAAATCCTTTTTGTGCCATCATTCCCAAAAGCCAATCCTCATCTTTTCCTATGATATTTAATATATCAGGTTGAAGTTGACCGTCTGTTATCAGTGGGAATTTTGGATTTTCCTCGCCATACTGTATTATAATGAATTGACCGTTTTGCTCAACTACTGCTCTTTTTACTTTTTTCACTGAATATATATTGTTGGTTCTAAGTTTAAATGCCACGTCATGAGCCGTAAGTCCTGCTTTTTTGCAATTTTCTATATTTACCTCGCCATTATCTATTATAATAAGTGCTTTTCCGTCAAGAATTTGTTTTACTTTTACATTATTGGTCTTAATCCATTTAAGACCTACAACGAGAGTAAACCATATAATTAGAATGATTAGATACTCAAAAATACTTATACTTCTATTATAAATAACTCCACCTATGACACCACCCAAAACATAGTTTTGTATTTGGTCGCTTGCAGAAGTCGGAGATAAATTTCCTTTTCCTGTAAAATTAATTACAAATATTAATGCTAAAAAACCTATAAGTAATTTTAATGCAACTAAAGCAAAGCCACTCATTTTGCCACCTCCAATATCTCAACTTAAAGTATTATAGTACAAGTAAATAGACCTGTAAAGTGTACATTAATTTTTGTAATCTCTATTTACAAAATGTTTATGGGGGGTTCACGCCTAGGCGTGAACCCCCCATGTTAGTTGGAAGTATATATCTATATAACATCATTTCTCTTTATATATCCAATTTCAATTCTATCGCCTATAACTTCTTTAACCTTCTCTATCTTTACCTGTTTATCTACTACATGATTTTCAACATGTACATCTTCTCCTATAGTAGTTCCTGAAAGTATAACGCTATTTCTGACTACTGCACCTTTTTTAATTATACAATCACGTCCTATAACTGAGTTTTCAACACAACCCTCAATTAGGCAACCATTTGAAATAACTGAACTCTTAATTTGTGCTGTTTCAAAGTATTTAGTAGGGCAAGAATCATTGGTCTTTGTATATATAGGCCAATCTTTTTGGAATAAGTCCCTTGCATAGTCTGAATTTATAAGTGATAAATTAGCATAATAGTAACTCTTAAAATCTGTAATCGCCGCAAAATACCCTCTATGAGGCTCGCATCTAATATCAAGTTCATTACAATTATCATTTACAATATTAACTAGAGTATAGAGTGAGGAAGTATTTTTAGCCTTTCTAACTAAGTCTACAAATAAATCCTTTGTCATTATATAGGTTTCCATAAATATATTACGGTTTTTTGCAGTACCTTGATTTTCCTGTATTGAAACAAGTCCTTTTTGTTTATTTAAATCAAGTACATTACATCTTAAATATGCATCTTTTGCATTGTCTACTGTATGGTAAAGTAATGTTATATCAGCTCCTGACTCCTTATGTGTATTTAATAATTCTGCAAAATTAGCTTTATATATCATATAACTTGGAGCAATCAAAACATACTTTTCAGTCATACTCTCTATTACTTCTATATTATCAAGGTATGAAGAAATATCGGTATTATATATATCATGTTCTCCTGTATTATTTGAAAATAAAATCTGAAGTTTTCCTCTTTTAGAGTTAATGTTATAGTGTCTACCTGAACCTAAATGCTGTGTAAGTGTTGCAGGCTTTCTTTTTATGTATATTTGAATTCTATCTATATCACTATTACTCATATTTGAAATAGGAAAGTCAATAGTACGATATCTACCCATAAAAGAAAATGCACCTGCTGTTCTATATTCTTCCATTCCCTCAACCCAAAACTTTCTATTTGACGGCTGTATAATCCCAAATACGCTTGACATATTATTATTCCTCTCCTTTCAAATTCTTAGCAATTAATTCAATATTTTTACTGTTCTCATCTCCTACTTTTACATTTTTACCTATGTTTTTTCCCTCGGCAACTAAAGCTCTCTTTACAACTGCTCCGGAACATACCCTAGAATAAGGCATTATAACACTATCTTCTACTACTGCTCCCAGCTCTATTGTAGTACCTGTAAAAATAACAGAGTTTTTAACCTTTCCATAAATAGTACAGCCTTGTGTTACATAGGAGTTTACAACTTCAGCCTCTGCTCCAATGTATTGTGGTAAAGTGTTGGCATCTTCAGTGTAAATCTTCCAAGTTTTATCATTTAAATTAAGTCCATCCTTCTTTGAATCTTTATTTGAGAGTAAGTCCATATTTGCCTCCCATAAAGAATCAATAGTTCCTACATCTTTCCAATAACCAGTAAATTTGTAAGCATATAGTCTTTTTTCAGCAGCTAACATTGTAGGTATAATATCTTTTCCAAAGTCATGATTTGATTCAGCATTTTTACCGTCAGCATTTAGTAATCTCTTAATGTCTTTCCAATTAAATACATATATACCCATAGAGGCTAGGGTACTTTTAGGGTCTTCAGGTTTCTCTTCAAATTCAATAATCCTAAGGTCTTCGTCTACAGTCATAATTCCAAATCTACTTGCCTCTCTTTTAGGAACATCTATAACTGCTATGGTAGCATCTGCATTATTCTTTTTATGAAAATCAATCATCTTTGAATAATTCATTTTATAAATGTGATCACCTGAAAGAATCAATATATATTCAGGCTCATAAGAATCAATAAAATCAATATTTTGTGTTATTGCGTCAGCAGTACCACGATACACATTTAAATTTTCATCTGCCTTTTCTCTAGGTGGTAAAACATATACTCCACTATCCTTTGCATCAAGCCCCCACCTTCTGCCTGCTGCTACATAGCTGTTAAGTAAAACTGACTCATATTGTGTTAATACACCTACTACATCAATACCACTGTTTGCACAGTTACTTAACGGAAAATCAATAATCCTATACTTACCACCATAAAAAACTGCCGGTTTAGCCACTTTGCTGGTCAATTCGTGAAGTCTTGAACCCCTTCCACCAGCCAAAATCATTGCAACCACATTATTTTTCTTCATAAAGACTGCCCTCTCTTTTTATTCTAACTATATTTGTAAATTTATGTATACAAATATAAAGTATATGAATATAATCTCTCTAGGAAAAAACTTTTCCTTACTGAATATTATACATTTTTTTTTAGAAAAATCTAGTCTTTTTGTGCAAGTTATCAGAGAGTTAAAATATTTTTAAGTAAAATTGACTTACAAAATAAACAGATTTTATCTAATCAAGTCCTTAAAATGATTTTTGATAAATTTTTTTATACTAATGTTTCAAATTTTTTCTTATATATCTCATTTAACCAAGAGACTGCCGAATTAATTCCCTCTGTACTAAATTCAAAATAGTTGTCTGTTTTTAATTCATCATCTGTTTTTTCATAACAATATGGTTCACTCCATACCGTAACTTTTAATTTAGGTTCTATATTTTTTTCTTCCTCACTAGCTCTAAAGACATTGATAAGAGGTTCTCTTGCAACCCTATATCTCATTCCTTTTTCACTGCCTGTAAAGCACTGTCCATAATTATAATAATTTATATTAAGTAAATCTTTTATTTCTATCATATTTTACTAGAGGATTATTATGTTTACTTTTTGCGTGGCTATTAATTTGGGGGTTTCACGCCTACGGCGTGAAACCCCCTGTAAACTGTAATCGCTTAAAAATCTACAATAACCTTAGCTCATAAAAAAGTAAGCTATACTCCCCTTTTACCTACTTTCCTATGATTTCCTTGCCTCCCATATAAGGTCTTAACTTTTCAGGTATATTTATAGTACCGTCCTTATTTAAATTGTTTTCAAGGAATGCAATCAACATTCTTGGAGGAGCAACAACTGTATTATTTAATGTATGTGCAAAATACTTGTTTCCGTCTTTATCTTTTACTCTTATTCTAAGACGTCTTGCTTGTGCATCTCCTAGATTTGAGCAACTTCCCACCTCAAAATATTTTTTCTGTCTAGGAGACCAAGCCTCTACATCACAAGATTTAACCTTAAGGTCTGCTAAATCTCCTGAGCAACATTCCAAAGTACGAACAGGTATATCAAGACTTCTAAATAAATCAACTGTATTTTGCCATAGCACATCATACCACTTCATAGATTCTTCCGGTTTACATACTACTATCATTTCCTGCTTTTCAAACTGATGTATTCTATAAACTCCTCTTTCCTCTATTCCATGTGCTCCCTTTTCTTTTCTAAAACATGGAGAATATGAAGTTAGTGTATATGGTAAATTACTTTCATCATTCATAGTATCAATAAACTTACCAATCATAGAGTGTTCTGAAGTTCCTATAA
Organism: uncultured Lachnoanaerobaculum sp.; assembly: GCA_937925515.1. Classification (GTDB taxonomy): domain Bacteria; phylum Bacillota; class Clostridia; order Lachnospirales; family Lachnospiraceae; genus CALALP01. The sequence continues at coordinate 76,912 of CALALP010000044.1, forward strand.
GGAATAAATCTTCGCCCTCTATCTTATACATCATAGCCTCCATTTCTGCAAAGCTCATAACTCCTGTAACTACTTCTGAGCGAATCATAAATGGTGGAATACAATATGTAAATCCTCTATCAATCATAAAATCTCTAGCATAAGAAATAACTGCACTATGAAGTCTTGCAATATCTCCCATAAGATAATAAAAACCGTTACCTGCCACTTTTCTTGCACTGTCTAAATCAATACCATTTAATCTTTCCATAATTTCAGTATGATAAGGTATTTCAAAATCAGGCACAACAGGCTCTCCAAATTTTTCTATCTCAACATTTTCAGAGTCATCTTTACCTATTGGAACACTTTTATCAATGATATTTGGTATTGTCATCATGATTTTTTTAATTTGTTCCTCAAGTTCACTTTCAAGTGGCTCAAGTTCAGCTATTCTCTTACTTATTTCGCTTACCTTGTCTTTTGCTTTTTGTGCCTCGTCCTTTAAGCCTTTTGCCATAAATGAGCCTATCTCTTTACTTGCCTTATTTTTGGCTGAACGAAGTTCATCAGCCTCTTGTTGTGTTTTTCTTGCCTTTACATCGAGAGCAATAACTTCATCTACTAAAGGTAGTTTCTTGTCCTGAAACTTATTCTTGATATTTTGTTTTACAATCTCAGGATTTTCTCGTAAAAACTTAATGTCTATCATATTTCCTCCACTTTTTAAAATTTATTCTACATTACACTGTATTCCGGCTTTTTTAAGAGCCGGTCTTAACGCAACATATAACACCACAACTACAATAGTTCCTACTATTGCATTTATAAGTGTTGTACCTGCTGCATAAGTTGCCATAATTTTTGCTGCTGAAACGTCTACTTCAAGTAAATATCTCTTATATAAATAGCCTACTATCGGATCCATTATAACATTAAACCCAAGTCCTGCAATAGATGCCATAGTGCTCCAAAAGATTAAATCACTTTTTTTGTCTGTTTTTGAAATATGTCCAAACTTATGTGCGACAGTTCCTGCTATAAAACCGATGCAAAACTTTAAAATAAAAGTCTTTGGTGCACTGCTTATATAAGCAGGATCCATTAAATCGGCAATAGTCATTCCAAGACTGCCTGCAACTCCTCCATAAGTTCCACCAATAAGAAGTGCCGCTAAAACGCAAAAAGCATTTCCCACATGTAGAGCAGTTTTATCTCCTGCTATTGTAGGAATTGGAATTTTTAAATATGTAAATGCTATATAGCAAAGTGCCGCCATAAGTGCTGTAAGTACCATTTTATAAGTTTTTGAATCTCTTTTCATATTCTACCCCCTAAATTTTTTTATCCTTACTTTCTACTATAATAAGAATACCGTCTTTAACTGAAATTGTAGCTTTATTTTCTATTATTTCATTGCTTGTAGTTAAAGAGGGATTCTCATAAAGATTTATTGTTCTATCTGACAAAGGATATTTTACCCCACTTACACTAAGAGAGCCTACTATGCCACCCACCGGAAAAAAAGAAATATATTTTCCCCATTGCTCTAGTCTTGTTATGGAATATTCCTTATCAAATTCATCTATAGCATATACTTTATTACATTCATCGAGAAGATAAATTCTAATCCTTTTTTCATCTTCTTTTTTATTGTAAATGCCTCTAAAAGCAAGATAAATGTTTGAAATTGAATGATCCATTCTACCACCAAAACAGCCAAGTATATAGATTTCATCACAATCTTCTTTGATTGCCGCATCTACTGCAAGTTCTGTATCTGTAGAATTTTTCACACAATTATGTCTTTCTACTGTAATCTCATCTCTGTTATTGTAAATGTATAGCACTCTTTCATCTACGGTGTCAAAATCTCCAATTAAAATATCAGGTTTTATTCCTAAATGATCAAGTGCCTCTAGTCCTGCATCTACTGCAATTATAATATCTTCTTTGTTTAGATTATTCTTATGTAATACTTTCGACAATAACTCAAGGGATATACTTCCCCCTGAAATTACAAACCCCCTTTTCATACTCCTCTCCTTAGTTATATTTTTTAATTATATCATTGAGTCTTATTATATTTTCCCTTATATCCCCTGTAAATACTGCACTGCCTGCAACTATATTTTCAGCACCTGCCTGTAAAACAGTTTCTATGGTATTAAAATTTACTCCACCGTCAACTTGAATAGTAAAGTTTAAATTTCTTTCTTTTCTTATCTCAACAAGTTTTTTAATTTTTTCGGTTATATAAGGTATGTACTTTTGACCTCCAAACCCCGGATTAACTCCCATAATAAGCACTAAATCAAGAGTTGGTAGTATATTTTCCAAAACAGAAAGAGAGGTGGCAGGATTTAGCGAGATACCTGCACTTGCTCCCATTTCTTTTATTAGATTTATACAACTATCTATATGAGTAGTACATTCTGCATGAATGGTAATATTATCTGCCCCTGATTTTCTGATTTCTCTTACATATCTTACAGGTTCATTAACCATCAGATGTACATCAAATTTAATATCCATACCACTCTTTAACATTCCCTCTTTAATAGCAAAAATAACAGGCATGCCAAAACTTATGCTTGGTACAAATGCTCCGTCCATTACATCTACATGTAAGTCCTTAATTCCAAGACTATTTAAAAGTTCCATTTGTGGTCTAATATTATAGAAGTCAGCTGACAAAAGCGACGGCGATAATATTCTCATTAGTATTTCCTCACTTTCTTAAGTTCCTCATATAATTTAATATAATTATTATATCTAATTTTTGATACTTCTTCACATTTTACTGCACAATCAGGTTCTGCCACATGTACACAACCATTGAATCTACATTTCCCCTCAAACTTACTAAATTCAGGGTAATATAGTCTTAAATCATTTTTATCTATCTTTTCTATATCCATAGAAGTAAACCCCGGAGTATCACAAATAAAGGAATTTTCTTCTACTAAAAATAGTTGAGAATGTCTTGTAGTGTGCTTACCTCTTTCAATCCTCTCGCTTATAGAACCTGTTTCCATAAATGCCTTTGGAACTAGCATATTTATTATAGAGGACTTACCTACTCCTGACGGTCCTGCAAAAACTGTAGTCTTTTTATTTAGAACTTGCCTAAGCTTTGAAACTCCCTCATTATTAACAGTTGAAACCTCTATCATTTCATAACCTGCCATTTTGTATGCTGTAAAAATACTTTCTATATACTTCTTATCTAAATCTTCAAGTAAGTCTATTTTATTCCATACAATACTGACAGGTATTTTTTGAAATGACATAGATATCAGATACTTGTCTAACATTAAAAGTTGTGGCTTAGGCTTTTTAACTGATTGCACAAGTAGAACTTGATCTATATTTGCTACTGCCGGTCTTATAATTTGATTTGTTCTTGGCAAAATCTCTATAATGTTTCCCTCTTTATCATTTTCACTAATAATATCAAATTCAACATTATCTCCAACTAAAGGCTTAATACCTCGGTTTCTAAATATTCCCTTAGCCTTACAGGAATAAATATTTTTCCCCTCTGATACATAATAAAAACCTGCAATTCCTTTTATTATTTTGCCTTTCATATTATTGACCTTTAAAGAATTCTACATCAAATGATTTTATAACTTCATAACCACCTGACTCATTGATTTTAACTACCTCAACTTGACCTTGTTCTACTCCATAAGCTCCATTTATAAGATTAAATCTTAAAGGAAGTATAGTATCTCCTGTAATTGTTCTAGGCTCCATAAGTGTAGTGTACTGAGTTTGACCATTTACTATTTGCTTAAGTCTAACCATTACTTTTAAACTCACTTGTGATGCTCCCGGACCTATAAGGTCTGATAATTCATAGGTTGTATTTATAGAACCTGTATATCTATATTTGATAGCCTCAGTAGTAGCTGCTGTCGGGGCAGTTGGTGGATTATTACTTATAGTTGAATTATCTACTGTGCTTGTAGGCTCAGTACTTTCAAGTGTAGTTTCAAGAGGAGGCCCGTCGCTTATAGTAAAGCCTATAATTTTCCCTTTTTCAAGCTCTTTTCCCGGTTCAAACTCTTGACCGATTACAATCCCTTTTGCTATTTCTGCATCAAATTTTTTGGCTACATTTCCAACTTCAAAACCTGCATCTTTAATGGCTTTTTTTGCATTTTCTTCTGTAAGAGAAACAACATAAGGAACTTTTGCAAGAACTATCTTTTTACCTGTACTTTTATAAAGTGTTACTAAACTTCCCTTTTTAGGGCTTTCAGGCGAATATCCTATTACATAGTCCTTTTCAACTGTTTCACTATCTCTTTCCTCTATTTCTACTGAAAAACCTATGCTTTCAAGTGCTGATTTTGCATCAACAGCTTTCATCTTATCAATTCCAAGTTTTTTGATATCTACTTTATCTGAACCCTTACTTATGACAACTTCTACATTTGAATATTTTGAAACAACCTCTCCTGCCTTAGGGTTTTGTGATATTATATCTCCCTTTTCAATCTCATCATCATATTCTTCTTTAGATATTTTCATTTGAATTGAACTATCTTTTAATTTCTTCTCAGCCAAATCTTGATTTAAGCCCACTACATCAGGCATTTCCACTTGATTTGATGCGATAGTTGTCTGAGAATCCTCAGTCTGTCTTTTATCTCCAAAGCCAAATAAATTACCTAAATTCATGAATATAAATATTGTAAGACCTATTATAATCCCTGCAAATGCAAATCCTACTCTTGCAATTACTTTATCTATTTTTCTAGGACTATCAGCCTCATCATCTTCTAATTCTTCTCCCTTTTCCATATAAACCTTAGGAACTGATATAGAATTTTTTTTCTGTTTTTCTACTTTCCTATCTGAAATCTTTTTATCTGAAATATTTTCATTTGAAATGTTACTATTTGAAATGTTTTCATCGGAAATGTTATCGTCAGAAATGTCATCGTCCGAAATATCTTCTATTTCATCTTCTTCTATTTCATCATCATCAATTTCCTCGATTTCATCAACTTCTTCTGTTGCCCTGATTGCTTGTACATCATCTTGAGAAAATCTTTTTGTTCCTGTATTTGTACTATCAATTTCTTGAGGAGGCAACATTTCTGCCTTTTTAATAGTATCTCTTGCATGAATGAGAGCAATTTCAAGCTCTCTCATACTCTGATAGCGTCGTTCTCTTTTTTTCTTAATACATTTTAAAATGATTTCCTCAACAAATGCAGGAATTGCAGGATTTAATTTTGAGGGCGAAACAGGTCTTTTCTCCAAGTGAGCAATAGCTATATTTACAGCTGATTCTCCGTCAAAGGGAACTCTGCCTGTAAGCATTTCATAAAGCATTATTCCCATTGAATATACATCACTTCTTTCATCAGCTCTATCGCCTTTTGCCTGTTCAGGGGATATATAATGTACAGAACCGATTGCTGTCTGTCCTATTGTCTGTTTGGTTACTGCCCTTGCAATTCCAAAATCTGCCACCTTTACTTTGCCCTCTTTAGAAAGCATTATATTTTGTGGCTTTATATCTCTATGTATTATTTTTCTTTCATGTGCTGCATTTATACCTTGACAAACTTGTATAGCTATTGCAATAGATTGTTTTACTTCAAGATGCCTTTTTGCCGCTATATAACTTTTTAGAGTTATACCGTCAACAAGTTCCATTACAATATAATGCAAATCTTCTTCATCAACTACATCAAATACATTTACTATATTCGGGTGAACAAGTCCTGCTGCTGCCTGTGCCTCCATGTTAAATCTTGCCACAAACTCTTGATCTGCACAAAACTCATCTTTTAAAACTTTAATGGCAACAAATCTATTCAATTTATGACATTTAGCTTTATAAACTACAGACATTCCACCAGTTCCAATTTTTTCCAAAATCTCATATCTATTTTGGAGAAATAAACCTGGTCTTAAAATCATAATAATTCCTCTCTTTCCAAATCTGAAATTAGAATTACAGATATGTTGTCCTTACCACCTTTTTTGTTTGCTCCGTCAATCAAATTATCGGCAGCTTTTTCTAAACTCTCAGAGGACTTTACTATATCAAAAATCTCATTGTCAGTAAGCATATCAGAAAGTCCGTCAGAGCAAAGAAGTACAACATCTCCCTTTCTGACTTCAAACATAAAGAAATCAGTTTCCACATGTCTTTCAGCACCCATTCCTCTAGTTACATAATTCGTATGCCTTTTATACATTTTATATTCTTCACTGTCTTTTTTAATTCTACCAAGTTTAATAAGTTCTTCAACATAGGAATGATCATTTGTTACTTGATTTATCTGCTTATCTTGAATCAAATAAAGCCTACTATCGCCTACATTTGCAATATAAAGCACTTTTCCGATACAAGTGCAAGCTACGCAGGTACTTCCCATTCCTGCATAATCCGAGTTTGTAGCCGCTTTGTGGTACACTTCATAATTTGCTGTTGTAAATGCAATATTTAACGCATCAACAGAAACTTTATCTGTTTTTCTAAGTGTATTAAGTATTGTACTTACAGTTTTTCTAGCCGCTACATCTCCTGCTTTTTCTCCACCCATACCGTCTGCAATTATATACAAATTAGGAAGTGGCCCTACACTTGTGTCAGAGGCGTAAGTTACATCCTGATTCATGCTCCTTGATAAACCACAGTCAGTTTTTGCAACTGAGTGCATATTCTACTTCTCCAATCTTTTATTAAAAATTTTCTGTTTCTAAAAAATGTCGTCTAAGTTGCCCACAAGCTCCCTCTATATCTCCACCTTTTTCTTTTCTAATAGTAACATTAATATTATTTTTTTCAAGAAGATTTTTAAAATCTAATACTGCTTTCGGTGTAGATTGCTTGTAATCTCGCTCTTTTATAGGATTTACAGGTATTAAATTAATATGCACCTTTAAATCCTTTACAAGTGCAATAAGCCTTTTTGCCTCCTCTTTATTATCATTAACTCCGGATACTAAACTATATTCAAATGTAACCCTCCTGCCTGTTTTCTCAAAATAATTTGTACAGGCAGCCAAAACTTCCTCTATCCTATACTTATTTGCTATAGGCATAAGACTTTTTCTTATTTCATCATTTGGGGCATGCAAAGACAGTGCCAATGTAATACTTAAGTTTTCATCTGCTAATTTAAGCATGTTTGGAACTATTCCACAAGTTGAAACTGTTATATTTCTTTGGCTTATATTAAGTCCATTTTCATCTGAGAGCATGTGGATAAACTTTATAAGATTATCATAGTTATCCATAGGCTCTCCTGCCCCCATTACTACCAAATTTGAAATTCTTTTTCCCAAGGAAGATTGTATTCTATAAACTTGCTCAAGCATTTCAGCAGGAGTTAAGTTTCTTAAAAGTCCGTCGAGAGTGGAGGCACAAAAAGTACAACCCATTCTACAACCTACTTGTGATGAAACACAAACAGAATTTCCATGAGGGTATTTCATGTAAACACTCTCTATAATATTGCCATCAGGAAGTAAGAAAAGATATTTTCTTGTTTCATCAAGCTTTGATACCCTAACTGTAACCTCCTTAAGCACCGTAAAACTACATTCCTTTTTTAGCCTTTCCCTTAAAGAAACAGGTAAATTACTCATTTCATCAAATGAAGTTACTAACTTTTTATGCATCCAATCATAAATTTGACCTGCACGAAATTTCTTTTCTCCTAAACTTACTATATAATCAGTAAGTTCTTTTATATCCATTGATTTTATATCTACCATTATTTCCTCAACTCTAATTTACTTTTTGGAAAATGCTTATAAAGAAACCGTCGCAATCATTAATAGGAAGTAATTGCAAATTAAGTCCATTTTTATAAATTCCATTTAAATGCTTTACTTTTTCATTTAAATCTACTTGCTTAAAGTCTTTGTGATTTTCTAAAAATTTATTTACATTATCTGCATTTTCTGCCCTATTAATAGTGCAAGTGCTATATGCCAAATAACCACCCTGCTTTACATATTTACAAACATTTTCAAGTATTTCCTGTTGTAATATAACTAACTTATTAACATTTTCACTTGTTAAATGTAATTTAATGTCAGGCTTACCACCTAAAACACCAAGACCTGAACAAGGCAAATCAGCTATAACAAAATCTGCTTTCCCTACTAAATCTTGATTTAACGCTCTGGCATCAAAAACCTTTGTTTCAATATTTTTAAAACCTACCTTTTCAACATTTTCCACTATAAGCTTAGTCTTATTTTCACTTATATCAAAAGCATATACCTTGCCACTACCCCTTAGCTTATCTGCTACATGTATAGCCTTTCCACCCGGAGCGGCACATACATCTATAACTAGACTATCCTCAGGTATATCTAAAAGTTCCACTAAAAGACTTGATGATGCATCTTGAATACTTGCTCTGCCGTCATTAATACAATTAAGCTCTGAAATAGAATCAAAATTTGAAATTAATAAGACATCTTTGTTAATGTTTGACTCCTCTACCTTTATACCAAGCCCTTGAAGTTCAGCTATTAAAGCCTCTTTAGTTGTTTTGGAAGTATTTACTCTTATATTAAGTGGTCTTTCTTTTAGAAAGCTTTCTAAAATCTTTCTAACTGTTTCAGGCTCATAATCCTTTTTGAAAATATCAATTATCCATTCCGGCATAGAATACATAGTACTAAATCCTACATAACCAATACTATCTCTGTTTCTATCAATATTTCTTAGGACTCCATTTACAAAGCCTTTTAAACCGTCAAGTCTGCGAGCAGCTACTAATTTTACTGCCTCATCACAAACTGCCCTTGCAGGAATCTTATCCATAAAAAGAAGTTGATAAACACTTATTCTCAGTATTCCCCTTATTACAGGTCTTAATTTTTCAGTTTTTACATCACTAAATAAATCAATTATATAATCAATACTGATTATATGTTCCAAACAACCATGTACAAGCCTTGAGATTAAAGCTCTATCTTTTTTATCTAAAAAAGCATATTTTTCAAGTGCTAATTCAAGTGCCTTATTCATAAACATATTTTCATCTGTTACTAACATTAAAGCATCTAATGCAATCGCTCTTACATTTATATTTTCTTTATTCATAACCTCTCCACCTATTGATTTATTTATATCTTAACAGTGTACCACATTTCTATATTAACATCAAACTTAGTAAAAATAAAGTTTGTGTTAAGTATACCTAATATAATATCTTTTTTCTACATTTTACCTTATTTAACTTATATAATGACATGGATTTAGGGGAGTTTTCACGCCGACGGCGAGAAAACTCCCCTAAGTCATCTAAAAATCTTCATTTACCTTTCCCAACAAGACACCAAATGTCCATTACCTCTATCAGTAAGTTGTGGGCTTTCTTGCTTACATTTTTCAGTTGCATAAATACATCTAGTGCAAAAAGCACAGCCCTTTGGCATATTCATAGGGCTTGGCACATCTCCCTCTAATATAATTCTATTACTTTTTCTTGCAGTTATAGGATCAGGGATAGGAACAGCTGACAAAAGTGAAAGCGTATATGGGTGAACGGGTGCATTATTAAGCTCATCTGCATCTGCAATCTCAACTATTTTCCCAAGATACATAACTGCTATTCTTTGTGATATATGATGAACTACTAAAAGGTCATGTGCTATAAAAAGATACGCAACCCCTAGCTTTTGCTGTAATTCCTCAAACATATTGATTACTTGTGCCTGAATAGAAACATCAAGTGCTGAAACAGGTTCATCACATACAATAAACTTTGGATTAACAGCAAGTGCCCTTGCAATACCTATTCTTTGCCTTTGCCCACCTGAGAACTCATGTGCATATCTAGTTGCATGTTCTGCATTAAGTCCTACAAGTTCCATTAAATGTAATACCTTATCATGTCTTTCGCTTTTTGTAGTGTACAAATTATGTACATCAAGTGGTTCTCCTATTATATCCTCGACAGTCATTCTAGGATTTAGAGAAGAATAAGGATCTTGAAAAACCATTTGCATTTTCTTTCGCATGCTCTTTATATTATTATCCGAAACAAGTTCATTTTCAAAATAAAACTCTCCTGAAGTTGGCTTATAGAGTCTTAAAAGAGTTCTACCTACTGTAGTCTTGCCACAACCTGATTCTCCTACAAGTCCTAAAGTTTCTCCCTCATTTATACTAAAACTTACTCCGTCCACTGCTTTTAAACGCTTTGAACTTAAAAGACCTGTTTTTATATTAAAATGTTGTTTCAAATCCTTTACTTCAACTAATCTCTTTTTTACATTATCATTCATATAAGCCACCACCTATACCAAGTTTTCTTCTTCATACATTTTCTTTACATTTAGCCAACAAGAGGCAAAATGACCGTCAGGCATCTGCATTTCCTCGGGTACTTCATTTAAACATATTTTCATAGCATTATCACATCTTGAACAAAATGCACAGCCCTTTGGCATGTTTAAAAGATTTATCGGTGTACCTGCAATCGGCACTAATTTCTTACCCATATTTTCAGCACTTGGTATTGAACGCAAAAGTCCTTTTGTATATTCATGTGATGGTCTATAAAAAATGTCATCTGCCGTACCTCTTTCACAAACTCTACCACCATACATAACTATAATTTCATCACACATAGAGGCTATAACTCCAAGGTCATGAGTAACTAAGATAATTGCCATACCAAGTTGTTTTTGTAAATCTTTCATAAGTTCCAAAATCTGAGCTTGAATTGTAACATCAAGTGCAGTAGTAGGTTCGTCTGCTATTAAAATATCAGGCTCACAAGCAAGTGCCATAGCTATCATAACTCTTTGCCTCATACCTCCTGAAAGCTCAAAAGGATATTGTTTTATACGTTTTGTAGGCTCATTTACACCTACCATTTTCAATAACTCAATAGAGCGTTTTGTAGCTTTTTCCTTAGTATTATAGCTTGTATGAAGTAGTAATGCCTCATTTAACTGATAACCCACTGTAAATACAGGGTTTAAGCTTGTCATAGGGTCTTGAAATATAATACTGCATTTTGCCCCTCTAAATTCTTCTAATTCTTTTTTACTAAATTTAATTACGTCTTTTCCATGATAAAGAATTTCTCCACCTACTACTTTTCCTGAATCTGCAAGAATTTGCATAATTGAGTAGGCTGTAACCGATTTACCTGAGCCTGACTCTCCTACAACTCCAAGTATCTTGCCTTTATATAGATTAAATGAAACTCCATTTACTGCCTTTACTTCTCCTTGTTCTGTAAAAAATGAAGTTCTTAAATCTCTTACACTAAGCACAGGCTTTTCTCCATGCATTGCAGCCGGTTGTAATTCTGAAATATTTTCCATATTCTCTCCTCCTGCTTACTTTTTTAATTTAGGGTCAAATGCATCTCTCATTGCATCTCCAATTAAGTTAAATGATAACACAATCAAAATTATCATTAATGCCGGAAATACTAGTTTCCAAGGGTGAGATTGCATGCCTGAGCGAGCTGCATTTGCAAGTGAACCAAGGGACGGCATAGGAAGTGCAACACCTAAGCCTATGAATGAAAGATAAGATTCTGTAAATATTGCAGACGGTATCATCTGAGCTGTACTTATAATCATTACACTTATACAATTCGGTAAAATATGTCGTCTTATAATTCTTGCAGGGCTTGTACCTATTGCTTTTGCAGCTAAAATATATTCATTTTCCTTTATTGTAAGAATCTGTCCTCTTACAAGTCTTGCCATTCCTACCCAATATAAAAGTCCGAATACTATAAACATAGAAACCATATTTGTTCCGAGTTTATTGAAAATAGGCACTTGTGAAAAATTTAGTTTTTCATTAAATACCACTGCTAAAAGAATTATTATAAGTAAATCCGGAAGTGAATATATAATATCTACAATTCTCATCATTATAAGGTCTATCCTACCTCCAAGATATCCTGCTACCGAGCCATAAGCCGTACCTATTACAAGTACCATAAGGCTTGCAAAAACTCCTACAAGCAGCGAAACTCTTGTACCATAAACAACTCTTATAAAATAATCTCTTGCAAGTTCATCAGTTCCCATAATATGTGGAAATAGTTTCTCTCCACTTTTTTGCATATACTGCGTTTCAAGTTTTGAATATTCAAAAGGTTTGAGGTTTGCCGCCATTTTATCCCTTTTGTTATTTACTGTAATAATCTGGTCATATTTATAAGGAACTACCATAGGAGCAGCTACAATAAGAATAACCACTAATGTAAGTATTGTCATAGACATAATAGCAAGAGGATTTTTTAAAAGCTTTTTTATTCCGTCTTTTAAAAATGTAGTAGACTTAGCCATAACATCTGCTTGTCTTTTTTCATCATCTGTTGCTTTTTCAAATAGTCTTGGGTCCAGCTGTAAGCTTAAAACCTGCTTTTTAGGTATATTCATATTTCCCCCCTATTCCAACTTAATTCTAGGATCTACTACTTTATAAACCAAATCAGATACTAGATTCATAGTTATCATAAGTGTAGCTAAAAATATTGTAGTTCCCATAATCATTGTATAATCTCTTTTTGTTATACTATCTACAAATTTAGAACCTAAACCTCCTATGGTAAATATGGTTTCTACAACCAAAGAACCTGTAAGGATTGATGCAGTAAGAGGTCCTACATAAGTGATAACAGGAATAAGTGCATTTCTTAGTGAATGTACAAATATAACCTTATATGGATTAACTCCCTTTGCCTTTGCTGTCCTGACATAATCTTGTCCTAATATATCAAGCATGCTTGTTTTTGTAAGCCTTGTAATATAAGCCATTGGAGAAAGTGATAATGCAATTACAGGTAAAACATAGTTCGGATTATTTGTACTCCATACCGGAACAAGTTTAAGTTGTATTGAAAATATTAAAAGCAAAAATGAACCTAGAACGAAACTAGGCATTGCAGTAAATAATGTTACAAAGAATATTATAATTCTATCAGGAAGTTTATTTCTATTAAGGGCTGCAATACTTCCAAGTATAGTCCCTAGAATAAGAGCAATGATAACTGCAAATCCTCCAAGTTTTGCAGACACTGAAAAAGATTCCCCAATTATAACTGTTATACTTCTTCCTGTGGTAAGAGATATTCCAAAATCTCCCCTTAAAATATTTCTCATATAATTTATGAACTGTTCCATTATAGGCTTATCAAGTCCGTATCTTTCATTTAATATCTTCATTACTTCAGGCGTTTTTGCTTTTTCACCGTTAAATGGTCCTCCCGGAACTATATTCATTACAAAAAATGTAATAAAGCAGACCAGAAAGATTGTAACGAGTGCAAGAAAAACTCTTTTAATAGTATACTTTGCCAATTCTTTTTCCCCCTACTTTCCTTTATATAATATAGGCTGTATATCAACATTACTGCGACATACAGCCTAAACTGTAAATAATTAATCTCTTATCTTACTACTTTCCAAGCTGAGCTGCATTGTTTCCTGAAGTTGATAAGAATATTTCAAGCATATTAACAGGATCATTATAATCTGCAACCCAGCCATGTCTTGCAACATCAAAGTTACCTACCTTACGGTCATTTGTAAATGTCTGCCAGTCTTCAACTGCAATCTCCATATTAATTCCTATTGCTGCAAAGTCTTGTTGTAATGCCTGAGCTATATTTTCATGTCCTGTACCTTTATTTGTAAGATATTTAATATTAATAGGTGTATTTGGGCTAAGTTTATTATCAGCATCAAATTCAAAGCCTGCTTTTTTAAGTAATTCTACTGCCTTATCAATGTCTACTTCTTTAGGATAATATCCAACTGCATCTTTATCAGGATAGGTATAATCAGCATCATTTGCCTTAAACTCTCCACCCTGTCCGTCTGACATATGGCTAGGAACAAAAGAAGTAGCAAGCTCTTGGTCAGTTTGTGCAACAGATTCTATAATATATTCACGATCCACAAGATAAGCAAGTGCCTTTCGCATATCGCTTGCCTGTTCTGCTGTCTTACCCTTAAATGTATCGCTATTTACATTAAAACATACAAAGTATGTACCAAGCATAGGACTAACTTTAAATTCAGAAGATTTCTTTAAATTAGGTATCTCTCCTATTGGAACTGTATCTATAAATTCAACATCTCCTGATTGATAGGCTGCAAGTATAGCAGTATCATCTGCACTAAGCATAAAGTTAAGTTCATTTACAGTTACATTATCAGCATCATAGAAATTAGGGTTCTTTACATAAACCATAGATTCATCATGTTTCCACTCTTTTAGAGTATATGCTCCATTTGATACAAATCCTGCCTCAGCTGCCCATGCTCCCGGATTTGCATCATGATTAGGTGCCGCCTCAACTGCCTTTTGAGGTACAGGCATAAATGTCGGAAATGCCATTAAGTCCATTATATAAGGAACAGGTGCTGTTAATTTAAATGTTAATGTATTATCATCAGGTGCAGAAACATTAATACTACCGTCATCTGTCTTTTCAAAGTTATCAAATAAATATGAGTAGTCGGATGCTGTTTTAGGGTCTGCCGCTCTCTTCCAAGAATACACAAAATCATTTGCATTGAGAGTTGAACCGTCGCTCCACTTCAAATCAGGTTTAAGTTTTATAGTGTATTCCTTTTTATCATCTGATACAGTAGGTTCTCCCTCTGCAAGTGCCGGAATTAATTTGCCGTCCTTATCATACACATATAAGCCTACAAAAGTATTTGTTGCTAAAACACCACCATCTGAAGTTGTATTAAGTTGGGGGTCAAGTTTGGCAGGTTCAGAACCTATATTTAATTTAAATACATCTATATTCTTTCCGTCTTTCTTAGTATACATAAAGTATTTAGTTCCAAAAACATTTGCGTAATTGCCCTCAATTCCTGCTTTTTCCATATATAAATCATTGTAATAATAAAGTGGCAATACAGCACCTGTGTTCATTAACATATCTTCTGCCTCATGCATGTACGCCTCTCTTTTTTTAGCATCGGTTTCAGTATAAATTTTCTTTATCAGCTCATCATACTTTGACCAATCAAGTTTTGCTACTTCTCCTGAGTTAGCAGCAGTTTCTCCACCGGCAGTAGTTTCTGCAGCCTCAGAGCTTGTTTCAGAACTTGCACCTTGAGAGTTGTCTGCTGAACTTCCCTCAGGTTTTGATGTGCCTCCGCCACAAGCTGATATTACCATTGCCGTTACAAGTGTTAATGCCATTAATCTTTTTTTCATTGTTGTTTCCTCCTTCAGCTATGAATATCTAAAAAGTTACAACTTTAAAGCTTAAAGCTTTAAAGCCATACCTTGTAAAACTGACTTTTTACAATCATAATAATAAGTTAGCTTTTTGTCAATAAAAAATTTAATATCTAGGGCAGTTTCTACTAAATGCTCACATTCCTTAATTTTAAAAGTACTATTTTTGTGATTTTTCACTATATGAAGTTAATATGAAATACATTAGATATAACTTAGAGGAATAGTTTGAATTTTTAGAACAATAGCGACAATTTAGGCACAATTTAATTAGTTTTTTTTGATATAAAAAAAAGACCACTAACTAAGTTAGTAGCCTTGTACTTTAACTCTAATTTTAACTCAATAAGTCATTAAATGCCTCTGACATTGTAGGGTGTGTATAAATTGCAGAACCTAATTCAGATGCTTTAATACCATGGTCTATTGCCATTTTAATTAGGTTTATCATTTCTTGAGATTCAGGGCAGAATAAATGTACTCCTAGAATCTCATCATTATCATTATTAATTATAGCTTTTAATATTCCAACAGGCTGTCTATAAACTTGTGCTTTAGGTACTGCACCTGTAGGTAAACTTGCTACTTTAACATTATAGCCTTTTTGTCTTGCCTCTTCTTCAGTAAGACCTACCCTAGATAGTGGTGGATCTATAAATACTGTATAAGGAATAGCACCTCTATTTTCAGTAGTTCTTTCTGCATTTCCAAAAAGTTCACTCTTTACAATTCTAAAATCATCTAATGAAATATAAGTAAATTGCAAACTACCTGCTACATCTCCCATAGCCCATATATTTTTTACACCTGTTCTAAGGTGTTTGTCAACCTTTATAGTTTTTCTATCAGTAAGTTCAATACCTGCCTTATCTAAGTTTAAACTATCTATATTTGCCTCTCTGCCCGTTGCAATAAGTACTGCATCACACTTTATTTCCTGCTCTTTTTCTAAGACTTTAACATAAACAATAGCTTTCTCTGCGTCCTTATCTATCTTAGTTGTCTGTGCAGATTTTAATATTTCAATACCTCTTTGTGTCATACTTTCAAATACTTTACTTGAAACTTCTTCATCTTCTCTTGGTATAAATTTTTCAGTATTTTGTATTATAGTTACCTTTGAGCCAAAGTTAGCATAGTAAGAGGCAAACTCAAGTCCTATATATCCTCCCCCAATAATAACTAGATGATTAGGTAACTTATCTAACTCCATTAAAGTTTCACTTGTATATACATAAGGATTATCTTTTAATCCCTCTATATTCGGTATTATACTCTTAGAACCTGTATTTATGAAAATTCTTTCTGCCTTAATACTTTCTTTAGTTCCGTCCTCATATTTTACTTCAACTGTATTTTCAGAAATAAATGAAACCTCTCCGTCTAAAATTTCTGCTCCTGCTTGGGAAACCTTTTCATAGTTTTTTTGTCTAAGCATAGTTACAAGTCTACGCTTTTCCTCAATAGCCTTAGCATAATTTTGTTCTCTAACTTCAAAACTTCCCCCTACTTTTTGAGAAAGTCTGGCACTGTATTCAAGTGATTTTGACGGTATACAAGCGACATTTATACAAGTTCCACCATACATCTTCTTAGATTTTTCGATTAAAACAGTCTTTTCTCCTTTTTTAGCAAGTAAGCCTGCTAGAGTCTTTCCTGCTTTTCCAAATCCTATAACTAAATTTTTATATTCTTTCATTTAAGTCCCCTTTTTAAATGTATTTTACTTTCTTTTGTACCACTCTAGTATAGACAATTTTGATTTTAAATGCAATATAATTTTATACAAATTAAAAGTGTAAAAAAATTTCTAACCTTTATTACACAATTATGGAGCTGTCGAAATCATTTAATTTTGCGACAGCCCCAATTAATAGGAATATAGGTAATCATTCTTAGAAATCTGCTAATTAACAACTACATCTACTTTGTAACACACCTAATTAATATTATAAAATGTCTAAATTTATTCTGTAAATAGTGCTGTTGAATAATATCTATCTCCTGAATCAGGAAGTAATACAACTATATTTTTACCCTTGTTTTCAGGTCTTTTGGCTAACTCAATAGCTGCACTAAGTGCTGCTCCTGAAGAAATTCCTGTTAGATAACCCTCTTTTTCTGCAAGATACTTACTATACTTAAAAGCATCATCATTAGTTACTGTTAGAATTTCATCATAAATTTTTGTATTTAAATTATCAGGAATAAAGCCTGCTCCAATTCCTTGTATTTTATGAGGTCCGGGTTGACCACCTGCAATAACAGCAGAGTCCTTAGGCTCAACTACAACTACCTTAACTTCAGGCTTTTTAGATTTTAGATACTCTCCAACTCCTGTTATAGTACCACCTGTGCCGACACCTGCTACAAATATATCTACTGCTCCGTCAGTATCTTCGTATATTTCAGGGCCGGTAGTAGCCTTGTGAACTTGTGGATTAGCAGGGTTTGAAAATTGTGAAGGAATAAAACTATTTGGAATTTGGCTTGCAAGTTCCTCAGCCTTTGCAATAGCTCCTTTCATTCCCTTAGCTCCCTCTGTAAGCTCTATTCTAGCACCATAATTTTTTAATATATTTCTTCTTTCAACACTCATAGTTTCAGGCATTGTAAGTATTACCTTATATCCCTTTGCAGTTCCAATAGCTGCAAGTCCTATTCCTGTGTTTCCTGAGGTAGGTTCAATTATAGTTGAGCCTGACTTTAACTTTCCGTTCTTTTCTGCATCTTCAATCATAGCTTTTGCAATTCTATCTTTTACACTTCCTGCCGGATTAAAATACTCAAGTTTAACAAAAACTTTTGCCTCAAGATTTAAGTCTTTTTCTATATTTACTACTTCAGCTAAAGGAGTATTACCTACTAATTCTGCATTGCTCTTATATATTCTTGCCATATTCTCCACCTCTTTATTTTAATTTTTGATAAGCAGAGTATAAACCCTATTTACCCACTTGTCAAG
>CALALP010000045.1 GCA_937925515.1 uncultured Lachnoanaerobaculum sp.
GGATTTCCTCGCCGGCGGCGAGGAAATCCCCCCTAATTAAATAGTGATTATAATTAAATTACTTTCTTTCTTCAATCTTTGCTTTTATAGCCTCGATTAGCTTATCAACTGTCATTTCTCCTCTTTCAGCCATTAACTCTATTGTAGCTATTGGCAGCATAACCTTTGCAAGAGGTGTATTTATAAGATGAAACTTTTCATTAATCTTTGGAAGTTCCTCCTTAAGCCATGGGTAAGCCTCGATTAACTTAGCAAGTTTTGTTTCCTTTGTGATTTCCATATTATTCTCCTTTTCTAAATTTTTTTCTAAATCTTTTTTTAACTCTTCTTTTTCTGACTCTTCTTTTTCTGACTCTTCTTTCTTATATTCATTTTCACTTTCCCAAGTAAGCAGTGTCCTTGAATCTTGTAAACTTCTAATATGTGTACAGTCTTGCATCATTTCCAATACTCCCTTGAAATTCCCTGCATCATCTCTTACTGCAACATAACATATATAAATGAATTTCTCCGGCTTATTTATCCAAAATTCTGTGAAACTTTCCTCGCCACTTCTAAACTTATTAATAATTTCCTCAACTACATGAACTGAGCTTTTAGGGTGGCAATTCTTAACATCTCTACCTATAACATTCTTACTTCTTGGAAATACTCTATGCTTTGTATCTGAATAGAACTTTACAATCTCATTTTCATCTACATAAGCCAGGTCTATCGGTAAATGCTTATAAACTAAATTAATTTGATCAAGAGTAAGTTTTCCCATAGCGACGTCAAATACCTTATTAGTGTCAGCTTGATAACCATGTTTACTTAAGAGTAATGCTAAGTCCTTTGCAAAATCTCCTTGACTTTCAGGTGCTTTCTCTTCAGCTGTCTTTTCCTTCTTAGCTCCGTCTACATCAATTAAGCAAAATCCTATTTCTCTATCTCCTGACTTCATATCCTCAAATTCTTTAGGGCTTATCATAGTAAGTGAGGTAGGATATAAAATGTTTTCCTCTTTTGACATTAAATCTAAAATATCTTCTATTAAAGTAGGTTGAAATGCTATAAATTCGTCTTCCTTGCCCTCATCTAAGAGTTTTCTTGTATCTGTAATTTCATCTCTTATATAATCATCGAGAGTCCACATAACCTCAGACGGTCTGTTAAATCCTTTTTTCTCAAGTATAGAATAAAGCTGCATTTGTTTTCTCGATAAATGTAAACGATATTGTGCTAGCTTATCATATATTTCATACCACTGATTTTTTATAACCGGATATTGAACCAAATCTTCAACCTGCTTTAGAACCTCTCGTATAGCATCATTTTCACGGTAATAACACTTAATAGGGTGATTCTCAGGAAGTTCACTAAGTTTGCTATCTTCCATTATCTCAGAAAATAAGTCCATCATAGACTGAATGTCTTCTTTTTTACAAACATCCTGATCATATTCCTTAGTTTCCTGCTCTATAAGTGCTATCTCATAAGGTTTTAAACTTCCAACCTTTTCTTTAAGCAATGCTCTTGCCTCTTCAAGACTAAGTCTGCCCTCTACATAATCTAGCTTTATTTTTGCAACAATTTTTAGTTTATCTCCATTGACATTGTCAAAATTTGATCTCATCTCTCCCATAGTTTCTCTCCTACTCTTAAAACTAAATTAAACGATATGTTCCTAAAATAGTTAGGTCTTTCTAACTGTTTTCAGTATATCACTTTAATAAAAAAAATAAAGCAACTTATGTTACAAAAAGTCATATTTTAGATAATTTTTTTAATTTTTAATGTTTTTCTTTACATACAAGCTTTTTTAGCCATTTCTAATGCTGCCTCTTTGGTTTTTGCTACTGCAAAAAAGCCGTCTTTATGGCAAAAAACAGCATTTTCAACTTCACAAGCTTTTGAAAGCATTTCTCCTTTTAATCCTCTCCATTCCTTTGGAAATGATTTTCTTTGTTTCATTAACTCTGCCCCTGTGGGTGGAATGGCTCTTATACACCAATTTTTATCCTGTCCTTGATAAACTCCGAATAATAGCTCTCTTGCACTTAGAATATCTGACTTTAAAACTTCCTCAATCCAACCCCCTATGAATTTATCAAGTATCAATATTTTATCTTCTGCATTTTCAATTTTTTCTCTAATAATCGCCTTTCCTTTTACTCTCGAAATGGCTCTTTTAATTTCATGATATAAAACCTCTTGTGCTATATAGCAAGCTCTTAAAAATGAAGAGTCAACTTCATCTTCTACCTCGTCCCAATTTCTATTAAATGTAGCTATTGCAGTTGATAATGTCATCTCCTCAGGTTTACCTAGCTGACCATTATCATTGGCATCTATCCCCCTTACAAGTTCACTATCTACAATGCTTGCTACCTCTACAATATTTCTTTCTTCACAATCCATACTTCTTAGTATGTCATGTCCAAATGCCTCCCAAATAAGCCCTGCTGAGGAAAATTTAATTCCGTCCTCTCTTACTTTATTAAATTCAAGTTGATGATGATCAAATCTTGCATTTAAAATGTCATACTCTGAACCAACATCATAAACAATGCCGTCTGCCTCTTTTAAGATTTCTTCATCTCTTGTTCTTAAAACCACCGGTTCTAATATAAAAGAAAGCATTGCTGTTGCAAAAATCTCATCTGCATGATGTGGTGCAGTATGAGTAAATAAATTTGGATTTTCTAAAACACTAGTTGCAATTTTTACTTTATTATACATATTTTTTCCTTTAACCTTAAATTCCTAAGGCTTTCTTTGCAAGTTTATCAGCCAATTCATTGTATTTATCCCCTGAATGTCCCTTTACCTTTACAAATTTTACCTTAAGTTTATTTTTTATTTTATTATAAAAACTGACATAACTAATAGTACCTTTTTTAGTAGCTTGCCACTCTCCAAGACACCACCTGGATATCCCCTCATAGTCATGATATATTTTAAGCTTGGGTATATTTTGATCAATGCAATATTGCATTGCCGCCTCTGCTCCTTTTATCTCTCCTGCAACATTTCTCATTGACGAAAGTTCATTTGATTTAAAAGCCTTTGAAAACTCAAACATTTTCCCCTTATAAAAAAATACTATTCCATAGGAAAACGACTTTGTTGCATCATCATAACTTCCGTCAACATAAGCTTTCGCCTCTTCACTATTATCAATTTCATAAACTTCTTTTTTCTCATGAAATTCTACATTTTGATTTAAATAATCATTTGCCTCTGCAAGAGTTTTAAAGCTCTTATAAACAGCACCTGAAAAGGCATCTATACTTTTTCTACATTCCTCCCAACTTCTAAAAACACCTGTATTTCTGCCATTTTTTACTGCATAATATTTCTTTTGCATTTAATTTCCATTCTTTCTTAATTTATTGCATTTTCTAAAACCTTAGAAATGCTGTCATTTATAATCAAATCAGCTTTATAATCCATAGCTGTTTCTGATTTATTTATTAAAACTAATTTATTTCCATTATAATAATCTATAAAACCTGCTGCCGGATATACTACAAGTGAAGTACCCCCTACAATTAGCACATCAGCATTTTGAATATAATTTATAGCCTTTGAAATCTTTCCTGAATCCAAGCTTTCCTCATATAAAACCACATCAGGCTTTATTATACCACCACAACTACATCTTGGAACACCTGTAGAATTTTTGACAATGTCAATACCATATTTCTTATGGCATTTCATACAAGTATTATGTTCTATGCTACCATGTATTTCAATTACTTCTTTACTACCTGCTGCTTGATGAAGTCCGTCTATATTTTGAGTAATAATTGCTTTTAGTTTACCCATTTCCTCAAGTTTCGCAAGTGCCTTATGTGCCATATTTGGCTTTGCATCATAATTTAATATTTTATCTCTGTAAAACTTATAAAACTCTCTAGGATTTTCCATAAAAAAACTATGACTAAGTATTGTTTCAGGGGGATAGTCATATTTTAAATTATATAATCCGTCCTGACTTCTAAAATCAGGTATTCCACTTTCAGTAGAAGTTCCTGCACCACCAAAAAATACTATATTATTGCTATCATTTATCCAATCTCTAAGTTTAGTCATTTTCCCTCCCACATTATTATTTTTATCAAATGTCATCTGCAATCTATTATAATTATAGTCCACTTTGCAATAAGATACTAGATTTTTTTGTGTGAAATAATTAAATATATATTAATGGAGATTTATCTATAAAAATGATATAATATTTGTGTACTATGTATTTATAATTTTGATAATAGGAGGTATGTGTTATGAATTGCAGTAATTGTAACGCCCCATTAAATGAAAATGATACTTTTTGTAGCAACTGTGGAACACCGGTAAATCAAGCTCCAAAAACACCACCTGAAGTAACTCAGATAGTTGGAGCAACTCCACAAGAACCTAGAAAAAAGTTTCCTAAAATTCCACTTATAATAGCAGGAGTTGTACTTATACTTATAATTGCACTTGGAGTATTTAATGCAAGTGCTATTGAAAACATGGTGAAAAGACAATTTAGTTCTCCAAAAGATTATTTAAAATATATTGTTGAAAGAGATGCAAAGCGTAGCAGTGATATGATTGCAAATGTTTATGGCAATTACATCACTCAAGCAAAAAAACAGATTAAACAAACAAATGAAGTTGACTATAAATTCACTGTTGGAAAGCCTGCCAAAGATTTATTTAAGAAAGTTGCAGGTAGTGATGTAGATATTGACTGGCTAGATACTTTATCTGTTAAAACTCTTACTACTATAGATAAGAAACAGGTTGGAACTAAAACAAATTTAACTATAAATGATACACCTATTACTGATGTAATTTCAATTATGACAAATGAGGGTGTTTCAATTTCAGTCCCTACAATCTCACCTGATGAATTATATTCAGAAGTTGATGATGATGTTCCATTTATAAATGTAGATAAATTTTTAGATTTTTATGACAATTTACCTGATAAAGCTAAGGTTAAAACTGTCTTAAAGAACTATGCCTCATTTGAATTTGATAGTGGAAGTAATTATAAGGCAAGTTCCGATTCAATATCAGCTGGAGATTTAAGTGTACCTGTTTATGCAATAACAAGAGAATATTCTCCGGAAGATATGAAAGACTCATTTACTAAACTAGCTGATAAGATGTCAAAAGATAAAGATTTAAAAGAGGTATTTAAGAAAACATATAATGCATATTTTGATTTGTATAATGAAAATTATGTAACTATGTTAGGTCTTCCAAATGACCCTGATGAGGCCTATGATAAACTTATAAATAAGCTTGATGACTTCGCAGATGATTATGATAATACTGCTTCAACTGTTAAAGTAACTACTTGGATAGATAGCTTTGGAAATGTTATTGGTAATAAATCTGAATCAGATAATGGAGTTACAGTCAACTCATTTGAATATAAGCTATTAACAAAAGGTGGAAAATTTGCTATTTATATTTCTGTAAAAGAAGATGATAATGAACTTTTTGGTATTGAGGGTAATGGTAAATTAAATTTAGGAAAAGCAAGTGGAAATATTACCCTCTATAAAGATGATGATGTTGTTTCAGATTTAAAATTAAAAACACTTGATCTAACGAAACTTAAATCAGGAGTTTTAGAAACTGAGTTTGAGGTAATTCCAAATTCAGAATTTATTGATTCAAGTGGTATAGCAGACATGGCTTTATCAGATTTTACTTTTGGTGTTAAATCTTCCAAAGATAAGGCCAGCTTTACTATAAAACATGATTCATCAGACTTTTTAAATCTCGATATTACTGCAAAAGTTGGTAAACCTGAAAAAATTGAAATAAAGGCTGATAATTCTTATGATATAAGTAATTCTTCTGATATGCAAGATTATTTTAAAGATGCTGATTTTGATAAATTACTTGATAATCTTGAAAATGCAGGTGTAAGTCAAGATATTGTAGATGAACTGGAAAATAGCATATCATACATGACAAACTAATATGACAAAAGTTGGTACTGATTATACAGTAAAAATAGTTAATGTCCAAAAAAGTTATGGTAAAAAAGAGGTTTTAAAGGATATAAACTTTTCATTTAATTCAGGGAGTTGTATAGGTATTTTAGGTGGAAATGGAAGTGGAAAAACTACTCTCCTTTCAATACTTATGGGTATACAAAAACCTAGTAATGGATATTTTTATTATAATGAAAAAGATTTATTTAAGGAGGTAACTCTTAGGCGAAAGCTTTTAGGTCTAATCCCTCAAAATAATCCTCTTATTGAAGAATTAACTGCCTTTGATAATTTATTATTATGGTATAATAGAATAGACTTAAAAAAGGAATTATCAAGTGGCACTCTTTCTTTACTTGGTATTGATGAATTTATAAAAGTTCCTGTATATAAAATGAGTGGTGGTATGAAAAAAAGGTTGTCTATTGCTTGTGCATTGGCTACAAATCCACAAATAATTTTAATGGACGAACCTACATCTGCACTTGATTTTGAATGTCAAAATATAATACATAATTATATCAAAAACTTTAAAGCATCAGGAAAAAGTGTAATTCTTGTAACCCATGACGCACTTGAACTTGATTTATGTGATTCTCTTTATATTTTAAAAAACGGAGTTTTTAATAAATATAATTATAATAATGATATTTTGGGGCTTATAAATAAGCTTTAAGGGGCTAAGAGTGGATTGTCCCCCATAGGGGGACAATTCACAATAGATAGATATTTTGCAACACACTCAGTAAAATTTATTTAGTTTATTACAATTCAAATTAATAGGTACTTATATGTATACATTACTTCAAATCAAAAAAAGTCTTAAACATCTTACTGTTACAATTATCTCGACGCTTATTCTTACATTTATCCTGTCATTATTAGTGTTTTTAATATTTAAATCTGACTCAAGTAAGATTGATAAACAAAAAATAAATATCGGTATAGTTGGAGATGTAAAAGACTCCTATCTTGGAGTTGGGCTTGGTATCTTAGAAACCTCGGACTCCTCTCGTTTTAGTATAAGTTTCTTAGCATTATCCAAAAAAGAGGCAATAGAAAAATTACAAAAAGAGGAAATCACTGCATTTTTAGATATGCCAAAGGACTTTATAACTGCACTTTCTGAGGGCAGACATGTTCCCCTAAGTCTTGTAACTATGAAAGCAGATAACTCACTTGTTGTTGAGATTATGAAAGAAATATCAGAAGTCATATCAGTAACCATAGTAAACTCAGAATATAGTGTATACGCTATGCAAGAATACTTACTAGACCACAAATTAGATAACAAACTATCTGAAAGCACTGACAAATTAAATCTTTTACTTTTAAATCAAGTCTTTAAAAGAAATAATTTCTATCAAATAGACTATTATGGAATATATAAAAGTGATTCTATTTTTGTATATTACCTTTCTGCCATAATAATATTATTTTTATTGTTATGGGGGAGTAATGGTGGAACTTTACTTTATAAAAAAGATTTTTCAATCTATAAACTACTTAATCTATATAAAGTAAAGGCAAACTTACAAGTCCTAAGCGAATTTGTCGCCTATGTATTTATGATAGTCTTAAATTTGATTTTTGTATTTATACTATTTTTTATTGCTGTTTTATACTTTGAAATTGACACTATTTCATTAGGTATTAATATAGATTTAGTACAACTTTTCTTATTAAGTTTTCCTGTAATAATACTCATAAGTTCATTGCACTTTTTGATTTTTGAGTTTAATGCTGATATATTAACCTCAATTATGAGTAGTATAATTATTTCAATTCTAATGGCATATATTTCAGGGGTTTTTTATCCAACTTCATTCTTTCCTAAAACTATTGCGATGTTAGGGAATAATTCTCCTGTTGGTGTATCATTTAGATATTTACGCCTAGTATTAAAAGATGAATACTCATTAAAACTTTTGATTTATATACTACTTTATACTATATTGTTTTTAGGTATCTCAATATTCCTACGAAAAAGGAGATTAAAAAGTTAGTATGCAAAGAGTAAAATTTTTCACTTGGTATATTTTATTGAGTAAAAGACTGTTAAAAAAAGTCGGTTTCTTAGCCATGTTAATAACTCTCCTAATACTTACATTAGGAATTAAATTTTTCTCATCAAGGGAAGAAAGCTCTGTCCTTAAAATAGGATTATACATTGATAAGGACTTTAATAAAAATATAGAAGAAAAAACAAGAAAGTCAAACGCAAAAAACATTAACACCTCAGATGATTTATCTCAAAATATCATAGATAACTTACTTAGAAAAAATAGTATAATAAACTTTTCAAAGGTAAATTCCTATGATGACATTTACAATAAATTATCAAAAAAAGAATTAGATGCTGTATGGGCATTTCCCCCTAACCTTTCAAGCCTTATAGAAAACTATTCAAACTCAAAAAATAAACTTATAAGACTTATTGAACAAGATGATACAGTCCCTCTAAAACTTAGTAGAGAGATACTTTTCAAAGAACTCTACCCCTATATCTCATTTTCAACTTATAAAAACTTTTTAATTAATGAATTAAAACCTGAAGATATATCTACATTTGAAAATGAAATAACTAGCTACTATGATAATATAAATGTTACAGGTGATTTGATAGAATATAAAACCTATAATGAAAATGATAACTCCATAACAGAAAATCCTAAAAATAACAGCTCATTTCTATTAAGCCCACTTAGAGGACTTATATCAATATGGCTTTTTTCCTGTGGAATACTTGGAGCTGCTTACTACTGTCAAGATTTAAAAAATGGGCTATTTACATTAATTCCAATAGAGCTTAGAGCAAACTTAGCAATCTTTTATCAACTTTGTATTGTTGTAAATGCTACAATTATAATGCTTGCAAGCCTATTTTTAACAGGACTTTTTGTAGATTTCACTTCTGAAATGATAAATATTATAATGCTTATTCTTTCAATTACCTTATTTTCAAACTTACTAAGACTTGTACTTAAGAATAATGCAACCTCACTAGTAAGCCTAATCCCTGTAATAATAGTATTAAGTTTAGTTTCAAGTCCTGTATTTTTAAGTATAAATACAAAATTTCAGTATTTACTGCCTATAAATTTCTATCTTAGATTATTTTACCAAAGTGATATTTTAATTAAGTTTATTTGCTATATATTAGTTTTAGTAGTGGTAAATGTAGTTTTGATAGGGGTAAATAGAAAGGAGTAAGAAACTTTTGCTAATTTTTGCTAATTTATGAGCTGTTGCAAAGTATCTGTGTATCTTGTCCCTCACAGAAAGGGACAAGATATATAATAAATGATTATTTAAATTTATAATTAAAATCTGTTAATTCAACAACTCCCTAACTCTACTTAAACTCCTTTAAATCCACATGATTATAAAATGTTGTCTTTCCATACTTCATTCTTATATCTTTTACAACAGTTTTATTATCAAAATATTTGCTTATCTCCTCATTGGAAATGCTGATATTTTCAGTATAATCTCTTTCTATACTACATAACTTCTTTACAGTACTATCTTGTGAAGATATGTGAGGTTTCCAAAATAACTCTTTAACATCTAATCCTGTTTCCTTAACTGTTTTTAAGCAATCCTCATAATGTTCTTCACTCCAATCTGTTCCTCTATGTTCCTTAAATTCCACTAATATACATTTAAATAATCCTCCTCTCAAATATTACTTATTTAAATACATTATACCTTGTATACAATAAAAAGAGAAGTATCAGCAACTGCTTTTACTTCTAAAAATCATTTATTTTTTTCTGTTTTTTGAATTTTTCAATAGATAAAATTTTATAATAATACAAGGTGTCTAAAAACTCAGATAAATCTACTCTATACCTCTTTTAAAATGTCCCCTTGTAAAAAGAGTCATGTCTTCAGAAACCTTTTGACCGTGAATATAACATTTAATATACTTTTCTATTATGTCCTCGGTTTCTTTTTCATTTTCGGTTGTAAACATAAGTCTAATACTTTTTGCACCGATATTCTTTATTTCTTTTGCTATTCCTAAGGTTGAGATAGGTTTTGCATTGTAAATGCTGTTATAGCAAAAATCACATCTATTTTTTACCGGCATGCTTTCACTTCGTCTGTCTTTTATAAATATAGTTTCTGATTTATGATCACAACCGGTGGTCGTCTTTTTTATACATTGTGCAGTTATCATCATTGGGAGTCTACCATATACCACAACTTCCATTTCGCTACAATCAATCTCTTTTAGTTCATTTAAATTTAGTTCAACAGGGACTGTAAGTCTGTCTGCCCCTAGTTCTTTTAGCATATTTGAGGCATTATTATTATAATTATATAGATTATAGTCAAATATAAATTTAGGTCTTTTTATGCCTGCCTCTTTAAAAATTCGGCTAATGTATTCTGATTCTTCTATTGAGCGAATGACTACATTATCAAAGTCTGCATTTAAAAAATACTCCTTATTTTTTTCAAAGAACTCCCTAGACTCCATTCTAAAAATATGTGGCATGTAAAGATTAGCTTTAACATTTATAGCTTTTAATTTTTCAACTTCTTTTTTCCAAAACTCCGGTTTTATTGTGTCTGCCTCAAAACTTATTTCTTTTATAGCCAATGAATTTGCACACATTTTTTTTGTAGCAATGAGCTGATTATAAGTTTCACAAAATACACTCAATGAAAGCTTAGTTTCTGCTTTTTTTACTTTTACATTTTTAATTATTTTATGCCTTATATTAGTATCAAGTATTCTTTTATAAGGGCTTAATATTTTTTCATCAAGTGCATTAATTGCATTTCTTCTTAAATCATTTAATTGTTTTACAGGTATAAAAAGCCCCTCATCAAGGGCTATTTTTAAGTCTGTAAACTCATAAAGAGTATTACCTGTTTTTAAAATTTGTTTTTTTATATCATCTTGGCTTACTGCCTTATTTACTGCTTTTTGAGGCATTTCCCCATATACACATACTGAAAAATCATCTGTGCTTAAGCTAAGTTCCATACATTTATCTGCATAAATATTTATACTTCCGGTAACTTTTATTTTTCTTAAAGTATTTACATAAGTATTATCTAAAAATGTAAACAATTTCTCATTTACTTCTCTTTCAGGTTTTTCCTTAAGTAAAAGCATATCTTTTCCATTATGCTTATTATAGTAGCCCTCTGTTTGACCCCCTCTATCAAAAAGTTCAAGTAACTCTTTTCTATCACTTGAATCAACTCTATATTTTTCTCTACCTTTTGATAAATAAAGGTTTACATACTTTTTCCATATCCTTACTACACCGGCAGTATAACGAGGAGATTTCATTCTACCCTCTATCTTTAAAGAATCTACTCCTGCCTCCAAAATATCAGGTAGTATATCTAAGCTACATAAGTCTTTACAGCTAAGTACAGTTGTTTTAGTGGCAGTCTTTGAATTATCCTTATACACATTGTATGGAAGTCTGCAAGGTTGAGCACATCTTCCTCTGTTGGCACTTCTCCCCCCTATAAGGGAACTCATAAGACATTGCCCTGAATAGGAATAGCATAATGCACCATAAACAAAACATTCTATTTCAACATTTGTATTATCTCTTATAAGTCTAATTTCCTCTAAAGAAAGTTCTCTTGCAGGTACAACTCTTGTAATTCCAAGTTCTTCAAGTTTTTTTACTGCCTCATATCCCATAATACTCATCTGTGTACTTGCATGTATGTCTATATTTGGAAAATGTTTCCTGATAAAGTCAAATACTCCCAAGTCTTGAACTATTATGGCATCAAGACCTGCCTCATAATATGGTAAAATGTAGGAAAAAAGTTCTTTCATCTCCTTTTCTTTTAAAAGAGTATTTACTGTCATATAGACTTTTACGCCAAAATGATGTGCATATTCAATTCCCTTAAGTAATTCATCTTCCAAAGGATTATCAGCATAAGCTCTTGCACCAAATTTTTGCCCTCCAATATAAACTGCATCAGCACCTGCATTTACTGCTGCTACTAAGCTCTCATAAGAACCGGCAGGTGCTAAAACCTCGGGTATTTTAAGTTTTCCCATGTTATACCTTTAATCCTAAATGTTGATAAGCATTTTCAGTTGCAACTCTACCTCTTGGGGTTCTATTTATAAAACCATTCATAAGTAGATATGGTTCATACACATCTTCTATTGTGCCGGAGTCCTCACCTAATGCAGCAGATAAGGTGTCAAGCCCAACAGGGCCTCCTGAAAATTTTTCAATTATAGTGAGTAAAATCGCTCTATCATTATAATCTAAGCCGAATTTATCAACATTTAAAATATTAAGTGCAAAATCTGCAACTTCTTTTGTTATACAACCGTCATACTTTACTTGTGCAAAATCTCTAACTCTTTTAAGAAGCCTATTTGCAAGCCTTGGAGTTCCTCTACTTCTTTTTGCAAGCTCCAAAGCTCCCTCTTCTTCTATTTTAACATTAAGCACCTTAGCAGAGCGAATAATTATAACTTTTAACTCCTCAACAGTGTAAAACTCCATTTTTTCTACAACACCAAATCTATCTCTAAGTGGTGCAGTTAAAAGCCCTGCACGAGTGGTTGCACCGATTAAAGTAAATTTAGGCAAATCAAGTCTTATACTTCTAGCTGAGGTATCTTTTCCTATCATTATATCAATGGCAAAGTCTTCCATTGCAGGATATAAAACTTCCTCCACCTGCCTATTAAGCCTATGAATCTCATCTACAAAAAGTATATCATTTTCATTTAAATTATTTAAAATTGCCGCCATATCTCCCGGCTTTTCAATAGCAGGCCCTGAAGTAATTTTAAGATTAACTCCCATTTCATTTGCAATAATTGTGCTTAGAGTAGTTTTTCCAAGCCCCGGAGGCCCATAAAAAAGGACATGGTCTAAACTTTCAGACCTTGCCTTTGCAGCCTCAATATATACTTTTATATTATTTTTTATTTTTTCCTGACCAATGTATTCTTCCAAAAATAAAGGTCTTAAACTCTTATCAGTCTGCCTATCTTCTGAAGTAGGTTCAGTGTTTATTATTTTTCTTTCCATAATTTCCTCAAAATACTAAAAATTTAAGTGCTAATTTTAATATGCTCTCCGAATCCATATCTTCTGCTGCCTCTACCTTTGAAACAGCACTCCTTGCCTCTGATAGGCTATATCCTAGAGCAACGAGAGCCTCGATTGCCTCTTTTCTTGAATCTGAATAATTACTTTCATTATCATCTGAAATCAAGTTACTTAAAGTAATGTCCTCATTTGAAATCTTATCTTTTATATCGAGAACCATTCTTTTTGCAATTTTTACTCCAATACCATGTACTTTTGATATTGTCTTTATATCCTCTGCAAGTATAGCCTTTATAAGCTCATCTGTTGAAAAATACGATAGCAAATTGATTGCCCCTTTAACGCCTATACCACTTACTGTAATTATTTTTTTGAATAAATCTAAATCCCTTTTCTTATCAAAACCATACAAACTAAAAGCATCTTCTGATATTTTAAAATAGGTATACAGCATTACCTCTTTTTGTAAAGAATAAGAATTAAGAACATTTTGAGGTACAAAAACCTCTATTCCAAAACCTGAATTTTCTATAACTAAACTATCTTGTCTGACTTCTGCAATTTTACCTTTAATATACGCAATCATAGCTCTCCTTGACGTGAAAATCTTTCCCATAGTATAATAGTCGGACAATGATTTTGTCAATCAGAACACAAAGGTATGATATGCTTACATTTACAAAAAATTTTGGTACTTATAAACTATATGATTTAAATTTACTTGGTAATCCTGATAAACTTCTTTTTCTTGATATTGAAACCACCGGCTTAAGTGCGAAAAATAGTGGATTATATTTAGTCGGCATTATTTATTTTAAGAAAAACATTGAAAATGACTCTTATAATGCAATTCTAACTCAGTATTTTGCTGAGTCTTTTAGTGATGAACTTCTTATTCTAAAAGAGTTTGCCTCTTATATATCAAATTTTGAAAAGATAATTACTTTTAATGGCGATAGCTTTGACCTTAGATACCTTGAAAATTGCCTTAAACAGTATGACATTTCAAATAATATAAAAGAGCTTGAAAGCATTGATTTATATAGGCTTTTAAGACCTTATAAAAAACTATTTAACTTAGAAAAAATGAATCAAAAGGCACTAGAGTCTTTCTTAGGTTTAAGTAGAGAAGATTTA
Source organism: uncultured Lachnoanaerobaculum sp. (assembly GCA_937925515.1). Classification (GTDB taxonomy): domain Bacteria; phylum Bacillota; class Clostridia; order Lachnospirales; family Lachnospiraceae; genus CALALP01. Next base: position 14,189 of record CALALP010000045.1, read on the forward strand.
TATTCAGGTAGAGAGCTTATAGATATATATGAAAAATACTGCATTTGCCCTAATGATGACATTTTAAAACTTATTCTAGGACATAACCATGATGACATGTATGGAATGATTTATATACTTATGTTACTTTCATATAGGGAAATGTTTCTTAATGAGTTTAAATTTAATGATTATAATGTAGTGGGAAATGTTTTAACACTAAACTTTAAATCTAAAATCTCAGTTCCAAAATGTATTAGTTTTCAAAAAGATATGCTATGTATTGAACTTATAGATAATAATTTTAATCTTTCTCTAACTATAATTGAAACAGAGGCAAAGTATTTTTTTAATGACTATAAAAACTATTATTATCTAATATATGAAGACATTACAATACATAAGAGTCTAGCTCTATTTGTAGATAAAACTTCAAAAGTAAAGGCAACTAAGAAAACTGCTTTTATAAAAAAATTCTCCAAATATATCCCTATATATGGAGAATGTGAACTTCCTATATTTAAAAATAACTATGATGATAAAATCTCCCTAGTTGAACAAGACTCTTTTATTGAGTATTTGAAAAATAATAATGCAAATGCTTTTTTACAAAGTTTACTTAAACAACTAAGATTTATTTAAACTCCCTACCGTCATAAAGCTTTGGATGTTTATACATATACCTCATAAATGCAAGTGCTTTTTTCTCTCCATATTCCTTGTTGATTAAAAGCACTTTTTCAAGTAATCTCCTTGTTTCATCATGAATTACCATATAATGTTTACGAGATTCATAATATTCCCAAGCGACAGCATCATTATAGTCTTTTCCTTTATAAACCTTTGAGGCTGCAATTCTATCACAACACATTTCAAGTACATATCTTAGAGGCATTTTCATACCCATAAGCCCCTCGGAAGGATTTATGCCATAATCAATCCAATATTCAAAATGATGTTTATTTCTACCCTTATGGTGTAACCAAGCTAAAGAATAACCTAGCTCCAGTTTCTCAGCAGTGTTTGGACTTCTAAAACCTTGATAATACTTAACGCCTGTAATAAATTCCTCACAAGAATACTTACTCAAATCATGTAATAGCCCTTGCTTAATCATTCCTACCTTAAAGCATAAATCCATTACTGTAAGTTTATGCTTAGTTATAGTAATAAAATGCTTTACTGCATTACTTAAAAACATACTCCCACCTTTATTTTGTCGCTAAAGCCTCCAAAGAGGCTATATCCTCTGTAGTAAAAATATATTCCTTATCGCAAAAATGACACTTAACTTCTACATCTTTACCCTCTTTAATCATAGAATCAAGTTCATCTTTACCGACACTTATAAGTGCCTTTTCAACCCTTTTACGACTACAATCACAATGATACTCTATCTCAAGTTTCTCATTAATAACCACTTCAAGCCCCTGCATTACATATTTTAAAATGTCTTCAGGCGTCATCCCCTCATCTAAAAGTTCTGTAACGGACTTGATATTAGCTAAGTTTTTTTCAAGTGTTTCAATGACTTCCTCGCTACAATAAGGCATTAGCTGAATTATAAAACCACCTGCCTGCTTTACCGTACTATCTTCATTAAAAGACACACCTAAGCCCACTGATGAATTTATTTGTTCACTTACAGCATAATAATACGCTATGTCCTCAGCAATCTCACCAGTATTAAGTTCTACTTGACCTACATAAGGCTCTTTTAGACCTGTATCGGCAGTAACTGTCAAAACTCCTATACCTAAAGCCTTTGCTACATCAAGTTTACCTTTTTCATTTGCAGGAAGTAAAACCTCAGAAACAAAGGGATAGCCCTTTACTCTTCCTTTTGAATCGGCAGTAACTATAAGCCCTTTCATTGGACCACTTCCCTCAATTCTAAGGGTTAAAAGGTCTTCCTCGCCTTTCATCATACTGCCCATTATAGAGCCTGCCGTAAGAAGTCGCCCAAGTGCGGCACTTACTACTCTGCTAGATTTATGTACATTTTTTGCATAGCTTACTATCCCTTTTGTAGTAGCTGCAAATGCTCTAATCATACCATTTGCAGCTGTTGCCTTTACCAAATAATCACTCATAAAATCACCTCTTTATTTACCTAAACATACTAAATAACGTTCTGTTTTTGCTTTAATAGCTTTATTGGTATCTGCATCTAAAATATATTTCCATTTAAGCCCTGCCTTTAAAGCTGCTTTTTTAAGTTCCTCTAATGAATAAGCCCTTTGAATATGAGTTTCCTCAAATCTATGAAAAACCTCATCTTCACTATCTTTTACATAAAATGTTACATCATATTGGTTTAGAAATTTACTAGAATAATAAGCATTTTCCCAAATAAAACTACCTATATCCTTTGTATATGCGAAAGTTTTATCTGCTAAAACTTCCTTATACTTATATATAGTATTACAATCAAAAATAAAAACTCCCTCATTATCCAAGTAGACATTTACAAGCTTAAACATTTTCAATAAGTCCTTATACTTAAGTATATAGTTAATACTATCACATCTACTTATAAATGCCCTGCAACTACCATATAATTCAAATTCCGTCATATCCTGACATAAATAGAGTATATCTAATTTGCTTTCATCTTTCTTTCTAAGTGCCATATTTAGCATATCTTCAGATATATCAATACCTATCATGTCATATCCACTTTTTGCAAGCAACTGCGTAAGAGTACCTGTGCCACAACCAAGTTCTGTAACTATTCCACTATCTATTCCCTCTTTATGTAAAAGATTTATGGTCTGCTCTTTCCAAAACTCATAGGGAACATTGTCCATAAAAGAATCATAAACCTCTGCAAAACTTGTATATGCTCTCAAATCTTACTCCTAAGCAGTCTTTCCACAACAATGCTTGTATTTTTTTCCACTTCCACATGGGCAAGGGTCATTTCTGCCTATCTTTGGTGCTTTAATTACAGTTCCACTTATCTTTTGTTCTCTATATAGCTCTCTTCTTCTTTGAGTAGTTAAAATGTTATCCCATTGTGGGAGATTATATAGCCAGTCAGCCTTTGCCTCAACCATATTGTAATACAACTTTTCAGGCTCAATGTCTATTTTAATCTTGGTGTTTTCGTCCATAGTTTCTATTTTATTTTCTTCTTTAAGTGATTCATTGATTCCGTCCAAAAAGCCTGTTATAGTCTGAATATCAGTATTATATTTTTCTGCCAACTCCTTGACAGTACACTCAATTACTGTTTTATAATCTGAAAGTATTTTTTCATAAATTCCTTTTTCTACACCAAAGTAGTTTTTCCAAAGAATTTCCTTTTCCTTATCATTTGTTCCCTCACCATAAGCTAAGTTTCTCCAATTTTCAAGTAATGTCATTTTTATCTCTCCATTTTAAATCCATTTTCTATTCATATTTTAAAAAAGTTTTTCAACTCTTGCCTATTATAGCTTATATGATTTTCTTTTGCAATAACACTATTTAATCTCAACTCCGTCATAGAAATACTCTAAAATCTGTCTATAACTCATTCCTGATTTTGCCATTTCATTTGCCATATTTTGACTAAGCCCAACGCCATGACCATAGCCACCACCATAGATGAAAAATTCTTGCTCTCCATTGTCATTCTTTTTTGGTTTTATGATAATGTAGGCACTTGGAAGTGAGTCCATGCCCTGCATTTTCTTATCTGCATTTACATTTAACTCAATATCCTTTGAACCTAGACTATATCTAATGTTATTTTGTCCGTCAATTACAGAAGTTCCACTACTTCCGATAACCTTTATACTCTCTGCAATTCCACCCTTGCCTCTTTTGGTAATGATTATATCCTTTATCTCTCCAATACCTGAAATTCTATTTTCTAAGATTTTTGAGTTAGTTTTAATATTCCACCTATAATAAGGATAGTCCTTTTCATAGGCATCTTCTTGCTTAGAAAGAATAAAGTTTTCAAATTCTTCCTCACTATTAAATACAATGTCTTTTTTTTCATAAGTTAAAGAATGACTATTTAAGTAAGGATATTGTGAGGCAGGCTTTCCCCAAATAGAGCCGTCAGTTGAAACTCCTGCTGAAGTTGAGTAAAACAAGGCATTTATAAGTTCTCCATTGTATTTTAAAACAATTCCCCTAGTTTCATCAACTGCTCTGTCAGTGTTTTCATTTCTAGGATAATTATTGTAAACTTGGTAATTGACACTGTCATCTACATTATAATCATTAAGTTCTTTATTGTTTGCCAAATGTGAATAAGCATAAGTTCTGGCACATATTGCCTGTGCCTTAAGTGCCTCAATATTATAATCTTTAGGCACTTCACTTGAAACAACATGTTTTAAATAAGTTTCAATATCTAGTTCATTTACAAGATAAAGTACATTATCTTTTTTTATTATCTCAAGTTTTCCTGTGTAGGTAGGAGTTCCCTGCCCTCTTTCTAAGCCATTTACTTTTATCGGCTCATTACTTTCTACTGTAATTTTTTCTCCATTTGATAAACTCTCCTCAAGATGTGATACCAAAAACACCTCTCCTTTAGGAACTTTCTTTGTATCAAGATTTTTAGTAATTGTCATATCAGCAGTTGAAGTAAGTGAAATAGTGTGATGATAAGCTTTCTCATAGTTATTATTCATCACTAAAACTCTTATGTTATTAGTTTCATAAGCATTTACCTGTGCTTGTAATTTGCCATTTTCTACATAAAAGTTATACTTATTATCTCCAACATTTACCCTGTTTGTATCTGCCAAAACTAAATAATTTGTTGCTATATTTGGTGCTTGTATCATCTTATTCCCTACCTTACTATTTTAAATGCTTTATATTTTTTTATCTATATCATTAAATTGTACATAATTATGACTTTCATCCTCAATATAATCAAGTTCTCTATAATCCTTACTGTTTTCAGAAAGATTTTTATTTTTAAGCGATTTATTAATATTTCTCGATACAGTTCTATAAATAATAGCCCAAGTAGGAACACCGATAATCATTCCCACTATTCCAAATAGACCTCCAAATAAAAGTATTGAAAATAATACCCAAAAACTAGGTAGTCCTGTAGTTTGTCCAAGAATCTTAGGGCCTATTATATTTCCGTCAACTTGTTGTAATACTAAAATCCATATAAGGAAATATAAGCAATGTATAGGAGATACTAAAAGTAATATTACAGCACTTGGAATAGCTCCTATAAAAGGTCCAAAGAATGGAATAACATTGGTTACGCCTACCACAACACTTATAAGCAGTGCATAAGGCATTCTAAAGATTAACATTCCAAAATAATTTATAACACCTATTATGGCCGAGTCTATTATTTTTCCAACTATAAAGTTTGAAAATACTGATTTTACATATCTTGTTTCTTCTAAGATTGTATTTGCTTTTTTAACTGAAAATATACTATAGCACATCTTCTTTGCCTGACCTGTAAGCGTATGTTTCATATTAAGTAAATACAACATAACCATAAGACCTATTATTACATCAAAGATTGCACTTATTGTAGCTCTTATACTTGAATAAAATGTAACTACATATTTATTTATATTAGGAGAAACACTATTTTTAAACCAGTTTGATAAGCCGTCAGTCAAGTTATCATACTGTTCTATTAAAACATTCTCAAAATTAGGGTTATTCTTAAGAAAACCTCTAATTATGGGATCTAATTTTTCCATTTCACTTGGTAAAGTAGATATAACATCTTTTAAGCTTGTTATAATTTGTGGAATCAAAAGCCAAATAAGTAAAGTTACCAAAGCAATAAGAAATATAAGACAAAAAAAGCTTGCTATTGCTCTCGAAAGCTTTTTTCTTGTTATATCATTCTTAATGATACGCTTTAATGTAACCATTGCCCATTTTGACACTTTGTCATATACAGGGGACATTAGAAATGCAAGTGCCGCACCATATATTATAGGTGTCAATATTCTTGCAACTGTTTTGATACCTGATAAAACTACTTCAAATCTATTTAATAAAAAAGCAATTATTATTGAAACTGCTATAACACAAACAGCAGTTACTCCCCAATATAAATATGGCTTTATTTTTTCACGATTCATATATTCCTCCAAGTCTTAGTTTAAAACCTTAGACTAAAATAAAAGCAGCGATTTCTCGCTACTATTACTTTAAAAATACCCAGAATGTCGTTCTCACTGTTTGACGCCTAGCCGTGCTAGGTGGGATACCTCAATTTGACTTCTGTCTTCCACTGACAAAGGAGGCTTGACATCTGCCAAAATATGATTGGATTCCCGTTAATCAAAATGTAGGTTCAAAATTGTGAGGTTGTCGCACACCCCAGGAAATATAATTATTATATCCCCATGTTTAATATATGTAAACCATATATTTACAAAGTTTTATTTTTTATAGAACTAATATATAGCTTGTTTCTACATTTGAATTATACTACAACTACTTGCCTTTGGCAACCTTAACAATTCAGTCTTCATGTATTTGATACACAATATATTCTTTGTCAAATACATAGCCCAATTTACTGGCAAGTTCTACAGAGTGCATGTTTGCAGCGTCCCAGTTAGGGTAAATATCATTTTCCACACATTTTTTTATAAAAGATGCACTTGCCGCTATTCCAAGTCCTTTCCTTTTATAGCCGATTTTTGTACCTACTTCAACTTCTAAGTACCCTTCCGAAAATCCATAAGCAGAACAGCCACTTACTAAAGTATCTCCACTATATATTACATAGCCGAGTCCATTTTCAAGAAAGTCCTTAACATCTTTATAATTTCCTACAAAGTCTCTACTCCATTCTTCTTTTAGTGCATCTTCATATTCTTTTTCGCCTATCATTCTGATTTCAAAACCACTAGGCAAGGCATTTATATATGAATCAAGTAAATCTAAGTCAAAATCTTTTTTATCTTTTTTTCTAAGTGCATATCTTGAAAGTTTTCTGTAACTACAATCAAGATTTTCCTCAAGCCACTCACTCCATGCCTCATATTCAGGATTTATCATCTTTTCTTCACATTCCATAATAAGAGTTGCCCTTAAGTCAAGTGCTTGTTTTCCTCTTGGAGGCAGTCCTAAAAGATATGCAAAATCCCCTACAAGAACCAAACAAAAAGTAGGGTTATAGATTTCTTCAACCCAAACTCTACCCATAGTTCCCTCCATTGCTGACCTTACCAAAACCTCTTCACTCTTATTACAAAGTTCATATACAATATCTCTTTGAGTCATGTCAAGTTCTATCATCTTATCCCTCCTATAATAGCAACTTCTCTATTTCTTTTGTATTTTTACAGATAAAATCAGCTCCTGCCTTTTCTAACTCCTCTAAGTTTCCATAGCCATATAAAACACCTATTGATAAAAGGTTATTTGATTTAGCTCCTATAATATCATGGCTCTTATCTCCAATCATTATACAATCTTTTTGATTTAAATGACAACTGTCTAAAACATATTTTATAACATGTGCTTTTGTAGGTCTTTCGCAGTTATGATCTCCGTCTGAACCTCCTACAAATTCAAAATACTTATTTAGATTAAAATGTTCTATCACTCGTCTTGCCTCAAACTCAGGCTTTGAAGTAGCAACATAAAGTTTTTTCCCATTTTCTCTTAAATCTTTTAATAAATTTTCCATTCCCTCATATACTTCACATTCAAATATTCCTATACTTGTATATCTTTCATGAAATGCATGAAGAGCAATCTTATAATCTTTCTCATTTAAATTATAATATTTTATAAAACTATCATATAATGGTGGGCCTATAAAATGGTTTAACTTTTCTAAATCATTTTCTATAATTCCAACTGCCTCAAGCCCCTTTTTTACTGACCTTGTAATTCCTAAACCTGACTTTGTAATTGTACCGTCTAAATCAAAAAAAATATTTTGACAATTAAACATTCTAAACCTCTCATATCGCCATATAATAGGTTTATTATAATGGATTGACTTTCACACGTCAACCTTAGTAAATGTTGTTAAGTATTTACTAAGATTAGGAGCTATAGGTTCAACTAAGACAGGGGTTTTCCTCGCCTGCGACGAGGAAAACCCCCATAAATAAAAACAACTATATAATTTACAAACTTTCTTTTCAGGCTTACTATTGAAAAATCAATTTTGCGACAGCCTCATTACTATCTAACCATATAAAATTAAGAAAGAACTTATTATAAATTTACTAGTATAATATCTTTATAACTAAACTCTAATATAGTATTAATCACATTCTTTTAATACTTTCTCTATTGCCTCTAGTGCATCGACCGGAAGTTTATCATATCCGGACTTAGCCTCATCAAGTCCTCTTACATACTCAACTCTATCATTCATACGAGCCTTAAGTTGTGTTAGATATTCAATATCTTCCATATTAGGGATAAAGCCTTCCCATTCCATAATTTCAATATCACTAAATTTATGCCACTGTTTAAACTCTGCCTTACCCTCAACAATATTTTCAATAATTCCAAGTGTATCAGCAGGTTTAACTTTCTTGCCCATGAAATCTCCTGTATTGATTATATAACAATCTACATTCTTTTCAGCTACAAGCTTTTTAAACTTCTCATAGTCATTTGCAAGTGGATAAGTTCTAAATGGGTTTGCATAAGGTACAACTACCAAAGCATTTGGGTCAACCCCCGGTGCAAGTCTTTCTGCTGTGGTTCTCTTTGTTGCAAGAGTTGCTCCCATAACTGCTGCAAGACTAGCTCCCTTTAACTTAACTACAGGTGGGATTGTAGGGTCTTTCATAATCCAAAAGATTGCATTTACAGGTTCATTTATCTTATCAACACGGTTAGGACTCCAAAGCTTTGACTTTAATGCACGTCCATTTCCATTACGAATGTCCTCTGTAACTATCTGAATCTTACCGTCCTCGTCCATAGTTGCAGCAACATTTTGTACTGTAAGTAAGAATTTATTATCAGGACAACCTGTTGGATAATCCTGTGTCTTATCAAAATAAGTAGGCTCCATAGCAACTGAAGAACAAGTGTCAGTATTTATGATAAATGCATCATCATGTAAAACTGTAATATCATACTTGCCACCATGCTTTGCATGAGTTATTGTAGATTTTCCTGAACCTGAAAGTCCAAATACAGATGCAACATACTCTTTACCATTTGGTAAATTATATCTCTTTTGACCACCATGACAAGATGCATAACCGTTACGGTTTGCAATAGCCCAAGCCATAGTAAGAGTACCTTTCTTATGCTCTCCAAAGTATTTCATACCAAGAATACATGCACAGTTTTGCTCTGTATTAAAATAACAAAGAGTCTTTTTCTCAGGATCTCCAAGACAATCAAGATTAATTGTAGGACTTGTTGAACCCTCCCATTGTGGATCTGAGAAAATGTATAAATCAGGTTCATTTCCATTGCCTACCGGCTTTGACTCCTTATACATCTTTGCATATTCAGTTGAAATATACTGGAAGTTAAGCATCCAGTTATACATTATATTTTCTTCTCCCTCAGGTATAAGAAGATGTGCTTTTACCATAAATTCAGGGTCAAGACCTACATAAACCTCTGCATGATACATAGTTTTCCAACGTGATTTATATATAGCGTCCATTGCTACCTTATCAAGTTCCGGACAATTAACCCCCGGCTCGCCTGCAATTCTTCTTGCAGTTGCATAACGACCTGTAATTGCACCATCATTAAATAGTAAAACTCTTGCATCTGTATCAAGCCCTAGTACTTCAGGGTTATATACCGGCATATCTGTTACAATAGTTCCACTTGACTCACTTGCAAGTTTATAAGCCTCCTTAAGTGATGTAACTTTTATAACATTATTACCATAAAAGGCTGTTTCTATAATACTTCTAGTCTTTGAAAAACCTACTTTACCTGCTCCTATTTCATTAATTGGATAATTTGCTTTTGTTGACATATCGACCTCCTAAATTTTATAAGTCTTTGCCTTATAAGCCACTTTTTACTAAATTTATTTTGTTAAAAATGTATCGGCTCATAAATCCAAATTTGTGTTCATTATCTCACTTCTTGAAATAGAAGTCAATAAATAAAGATTTCTAGTTTGTTAAATTTTTGTTGACAAAGCGTTATATAGTGAAATTTTACATAGTAAATTTAATCCTAGTAATGACCTCTTTTCCCCCCTTATTCTACCTCTATAAGTTCATGCTCTGAGAAATTTGCTCTGCCCTCCTCAATATCTTTTTTTATCTTTTCAAGATAACGAATGTTACTGTCAGAATAAAACGGATCTACACAAACTTCAAATGGTATACGTTGTTCTCTAATAACTTTTTTAGCAAAAATTGTAAATGCTGTTGTCATTGACATTCCTAAATCAGAACATACCTGTTCCATATTTTTCTTTAATTCTTTATCCATTCTAAAATTAATATTTGCTGATTGTGCCATAATTAACTCCTCTCAATATTATCTATAAATTTAATTATTATCTATATAATAAAACTTCGTAATGAATTATTCAAGTATTTCCATTACATTGGTTTGTATATTTTCTATATTTTTATCCCTCCACTTTTTTATTTCCAGCTTTTACAATTCTTTGCATAGTGATATAATTATACAAAAGTAAATCTTACAACAACTAGAGGAAAATTTTATGGATCATCAAAATCTCTCGCAATATAAAATTTTTTATGAAGTAGCAAAAGCAGGAAACATTTCAAAGGCTGCAAAAGAATTATTTATAAGTCAACCTGCTATTTCAAAGGTAATCTCAAAGCTTGAGGAAAATTTAGAAATCACTCTTTTTACAAGAAACTCAAGAGGTGTTGCACTCACAATGGAGGGGCAAACACTTTATGAGCATATTTCAGAGGCATTTAGACACATTTCTTTGGGCGAGAAACAAATCAGAAGATTAAAAGAACTTAAACTTGGAAAAATTCGTATAGGCGTAAGCACAACATTATGCAAATACATACTTTTACCAAAACTAAAAAAGTTTGTATCTGAATATCCACATGTAATGGTAAATATTGCCTCACAAGCAACCTACCAAACAGAAGTAATGATTGAAAACGGACTACTTGACCTTGGAGTTGTAGCAACAAGTGGGCATAAGAAAAATTTCGGTTTTAGAAAAATTATGGAAATCCATGATACTTTTATTGCCTCTCCTAAATATCTTGAAGATATGTACTTTAGAGAAGAGTCAAGTTCAGATATATTTGCAAATTGCAATCTTATTATGCTTGATAAAAATAATATGACTAGAAAGTATGTTGATACATATTTAGATAAAAATAACTTTTCTCCAAATCAACTACTTGAAGTAACAACTATGGATTTACTTATAGAATTTACTAAAATCGGTCTAGGAATAGGTTGTGCAATAAAAGAATTTGTGCAAAAGGAACTTGATGACGGTAGTTTGGTAGAGGTATCACTTCCATTTAAAATAGACCCTAGAAGTGTTGGTTATTATTATTCCAACTCAAACCCAAACCCTATGCTGAAAAATTTTTTAAATATGTAAAGGAATGTAAATATGATTAAACTATGTGTATTTGATATAGATGGAACATTATTAAACAGTATTAAATCTTTAAGCTATGCAATGACTGAAAACATGAAAATATATGGCTACAAAGAAATAGATATAGAACATACAAAACTTTTTGTAGGGGACGGATATGAAAAGTTTGTAGAGCGTTCTCTTATCTATTGTGGAGATACAAAACTGGAACATTACAATGAGGCTTGCAAAAGTTATAGAAAAATCTTTGATGCAAACTGTCTAAAAGATGTAGTACCTTATGAGGGAATGGTTGAAACACTTGGGAATCTAAAAAAACTCGGAATTATGCTTGAGGTTCTCTCAAATAAACCTCAACCGGGGGCAGAAGAAAATATAGCAAACTTTTTTGAAAAAGATTTATTTTATAGGGTTTATGGAGAAAGAACGGGAATTCCTAGAAAACCTGACCCTACTTTATTGAACCTTATGCTTAAAGAGTTAAATATAAAAAAAGATGAATGTATGTATTTTGGAGATACAAATACCGATATGCAAACAGGTAAAAGTGCAGGTGTTGTTACAGTTGGCGTTACTTGGGGCTTTAGAGATAGAACGGAGCTTGAAAGCTTTAACCCTAATCATATCATAGATAAACCGACTGAAATACTTGATTTATTAAAGTATCATGATTAGGTTATTATAAATGGAGTCTTATGCACTATACATTAATTACAGGTTCTTCTTTTGGGCTTGGACTAAAACTTTGCATAGCCCTTGCCAAAAGAGGACATAATTTAATACTGGTTTCAAGAAAAAAAGAAAGACTTAATAAAATTTGTAATACCTTAACAGCTAAGTATAATATTAAGGCGATAGCTATAAAAGCTGATTTATCTTCAGAAAAAGAGCTTAAACAGCTTATATCAAAACTTGATAAATTTAATATTAATTTACTGGTAAATTGTGCAGGTGTTTTAAATATAGGAGAAAGTTTTAAGACTAACTTTTCTAAAGACCTAGAGTCTATTTATACAAACCTTTTAGCTCCTATTACTTTGTCAAAATATTTTACAAGGCGTTTAATTGCTACAAAGCAAAAAGGTAGTATTATAAATATATGTTCACTTGCATCTATACTTCCTCACCCCTATATGGCAAGCTATTCTGCCACAAAAGCAGGGCTTTTTAGCTACTCTTTAGCTCTAAGCTATGAACTTAGAAAATATGGCATACATTGTCTTACAGTTTGCCCTGCTCCTCTCGATACAAACATGACTAAACAAAACAATGCAAAATACCCAAAGGTAAGTACAAAGCTTGCAACTTCATTTATTCTAAAAGCATTGGATAAAAAGAAAAATTTACTTATCTTTGATACAACTTACAAGTTACTCACACATTTATTATTTTTACTTCCTCTAACTCTTAGAGTAAAAATAATCGGTTTTTCTATAAGGAAAGGTTTAAAATGATATTTTTTATAATTCTAGCCATATTTTTAATCTTATACTTTTTAAGGCTTTACCTAAGTTATAACTACGCTATTTCACATTCAAAATCTGTAAATAAAAACATTGATGAAAGTCTGATAACTGTTTTACAACCTATATTATCGGGGGATATACGGCTTGAATCTGATTTAAGAAGTAATCTTGAAAATACTTCAATGATGAAATTCATTTGGCTTATTGATAATGATGATATAGCAGCTAAGCAAATATGTGATAAGATTTTAAATGATAATTATAAAAACAGAGTAAAGATTATTGAGGTTGAGCCTGTCCCACCTAATGTAAATCCAAAAGTTTTTAAGTTGGAAAAAGCTATTTCAAATGTTAATACAGAATACACTATTATCTTAGATGACGATGTAGTTATTGATATGGAATTTTTTAACAGAATCAATTTATATTTAAATACTAAAGAAGTTCTTATAAGTGCAATACCATATAATTATGACAATAAAACATTTTTCTCAAAACTTATATCTGCCTTTGTAAACAGTCAATCATTTTTCACATATTTTACTATGGCTTATCTAAAGCAGACTAAAACTATAAATGGTATGTTTTACATGGCTAAGACAGACATTTTTATAAAATATAAGGCTTTTGAAAATATAAAATATTATCTATGTGATGACTTTGCACTGGCAAGTTTTCTTAGAAGTAAAAATGTAGAGTTAATACAAAGTGCCATTTATTGTAATGTAAGAACAACTGTAACTAACTTAAGAGCTTATGTACGCCTTTTAAAGAGGTGGTTACTTTTTGCAAATGTTTATATGTCAGAGGAAATCTCAATAAACTTTGTTATATTTGCATTATTACCAAATATGTTGCCATTAGCTTTAATAATTACCTCTTTGTTCTATGGTCTAAATTATATTTTAGTGGCAATATTTACATTACTTATTAAAGGTTTTATCTCATATATATTTAGGTATCATTTGTTACACAAAAAAGAAAGTTTCAATATGATACTTTTTGAAGTATTACAAGAGCTTACATTACCAATTATATATTTTTATACCTTAATTTCAAAGCCTGTTATAATTTGGCGAAATAAAAAGATTAAAGTAAGTAAGGATAAGATAAAATATGAGTAAAAACTCTAAGGAGGAATATATGAAAAGGATATTTATTACAGGTGCTACCGGTTTTTTGGGGCATTATATTATAGATGAATTAAAAAATGACTATGAACTTATTGCTTATGGCAGAAATGCAGATAAACTAAAAGAACTTTATTCAAAAAATGTGCATATCTTTAGAGGGGATTTAAATAATGAAAAAGCTTTATATAAAGCTATGAAAAAAGCTGATATTGTAGTGCATGCAGCAGCTCTTTCAACTGTCTGGGGGCGTTTTAAGGACTTTGAAAATGCAAATGTAAGAGGAACTGAAAGTGTAATAAAAACTTGTAAAAAAGCAGGTATTAAAAGAATTATATTCATTTCCTCTCCAAGTATTTATTCTGCTAAAAAGGATAATGTAAACATAAAAGAAGATTCAGCACCAAAGAAAAACAACTTAAATTACTACATTAAAACAAAGCTAATATGCGAAAATCTTATAAAGAAAAGTAAACTTGACTATACAATATTAAGACCGAGAGGACTTTTTGGGGTGGGCGATACAAGTATCATTCCAAGATTTATACAGCTCAGTAATGGGGATGGAATACCTCTTTTAAATGGTGGCAAGCATCTTGCAGATTTGACTTGTGTTGAAAATGTTGCATTTGCCATTAGATTATGTATAGAAAATGATATTTCCATAGAGCAGATATATAATGTAAGTAATGGCGAACCGATGGCATTCTATGATTTAGTAACTAAACTCTTTAAAGAACTAAATCTTGAACCTAAGTTTAAAAAAATAAATCCTACTTTACTCTTAGCCATTACTTATATTATGGAAACATTTTACAAAATATTTAAAATAAAAAATGAACCTGTACTTACAAAATATAAATATAATCTTTTAAGGTACAGTCAAACTCTATCCATTGATAAAATAACAAATGAACTAGGCTATAAGCCAAAACTAAGCATTGATGAGGGAATCAAAAAATATGCAAAATACTACAAAGAACAAAAAAGCTGATTTGACTAATCTCATAGAACAAATACTTTATATTCCATGTGGGTATTGTACCAACAATCAAAAGTCAATTTTTAAGAGCGAGAAATCAAAAAAAGTTAAATTTTATGCAGGTACATTTCTAATTAAACATAGAAATCATGGCTACATATTATATGATACCGGCTATGATATAAGACTTACAAAAAAGGCAAGTTTACTTTCAAGGATAAAATATTTTATATCTACAGCTTTAAATCCTGTTACTTTAAATAAAAATGAAATGATTGACTTTCAACTAAAAAAACTTGGAATTAATTTGAATGAAATCAAATATGTAATACTATCTCATCTTCATTCAGACCATATAGGGCGTAGTAAGGCATTTAAAAATGCTTTGTTTATACTTACAAAAGATTGCTATAAAAATCTACAAAAGAGTTCTTTCAAAGCTCTTATATTTAAAGAATTTTTGCCTAAAGACTTAGACAAAAGACTTAAAATACTAGATTGTAATACTACTAAAGACAGTTTTAAGTTTCTGCCTGTTACTGATTTGTTTAATGATAATTCAATGTTAATAAGTTCTATTTCAGGGCATGCAAAAGGACAAGCCTGCGTCTATTTTCCGGAAAAAAAACTTTTAATTGCAGCTGATGTAAGTTGGAGAGATGAATACATTTCTAAAGTAGATAAATTTAAAATAATACCTAAGCTAATTCAAGACGATTTTAATGAATATAAGAAAAATATAAATCTAATTAAAAGGATTAAAAAAAGTGGTATAAAAGTGATATTTAGTCATGAAAAGCAACCTATCATAAAACAAATATTAAAGGAGCAGTAAGTGAATATTTTTAAGTTTTTAACTACCTTTATAAATGTCAGATATATAAGACATTTTAAAAATAGAAAGGCTTTAGAAGATTATCAAAAAAAATGTATAAAAAAGAAAGAAAAATACTTTTTAAAACATTCTCCATACTTTAGAAAAAATCAAAATATGAATATTTCTATGGATAAAGCATTTATGATGAAACATTTTAATGAACTTAATACAGTCGGAATTGATAAAGAAACTGCCTTTAAAATTGCTAGAAACAGCGAGGAAAATAGAGATTTTTCTACAAAGTTAAAGGGTATTGCAGTAGGGCTTTCTTCCGGTACTTCAGGACATAGAGGTATATTTTTGACTTCAAAATCAGAACAAGCTACTTGGGCAGGAACAATGTTAGCTAAAATGTTACCTAGGGGAAAATTATTTCCACATAGACTAGCATTTTTCTTAAGAGCTGACAATGAACTATACAAAAAGGTAAATCTTGGAGTTATAAAACTTAGATACTTTGATATGACTAAAGATTTTGACATTCATATAAAAAATTTAAATGAATTTAAACCCTCAATGTTAGTAGCCCCTGCCTCAGTCCTTACAATACTTTCAAAAGCACAGCTTGAAAATAGACTTAATATAAACCCATTAAAAATTATTTCAGTAGCTGAAATTTTAGAAGATAGAGATAAAGAATATATCAAGTCTGCATTTAAACTAAAAGTAATACACCAAATATACCAAGCTACCGAAGGATTTCTAGGTTGTAGTTGTGAATATGGAAACATTCATTTAAATGAGGATATAATACATTTTAAAAAAGAATATATTGATGAAAATAGATTCTACCCAAGAATAACCGATTTCACAAGAACCTCACAACCTTTTATAAATTTTTTGATGAATGATATTTTAGTAGAAGAAAAATCTCCCTGTCCTTGTGGACTTATTTTTACTAGAATTAAAAAGATAGAGGGTAGGGCAGATGATATTTTCAAATTTAAAAACAGTAAAGGAGAAATTATAAGCATTTTTCCGGACTTTATAAGAAGATGCCTATTATTTGTAGATAATATAAGAGAATACCAAGTATTTCAGATAGATTATAATCTTATTCAAGTTGCTATACTTGACTTAAAAGAAGAAGATAAAACATCAATAACAAAAGAATTTCATAAATTTTTTCTAAATTATGATATACATAATATAAATTTAGAGTTTATAAGTTATAATATTGATTACCAAAGGAAACTAAAAAGAGTTTCTTGTTTACTAAAGGAGGTACAATGAGAAAACTAGAAATAAAATCTTACGGTATATATTTACCTGAAAATACAATAACATTTGGCGAAAGCACAAGATATAGAATTAAAAATGAAACTCAGATAGATATGGCAGCTAAGGCAATACAAGTTGCACTTACAAATGCAAATATGAAAATTAATGATATAGATTGCATAGTTTCAGCATGTGCAGTAGGCTCTCAACCAATTCCTTGCACTGCTGCTCTTATACATGAAAGAGTTGCAAAAGGAACTTCTATTCCTGCTATGGATATAAACACTACCTGCACAAGCTTTATAACTGCCCTTGATGTTATGTCATATATGCTTGAGGCAAATAGATACAAAAATATAATTATAGTTTCAAGTGAAGTCGGCTCTCTTGGGCTTAATCCAAAGCAAACTGAAAGTTTTGAGCTTTTTTCAGATGCAGCCGTTGCAGTGATAGTAAGTGCTACAAATGAAGATTTGGGCATACTTTATTCATTACAGGCTACTTATTCAGAGGGAGCACATTCTACTGAAATAAGGGGAGGTCTTTCTAATTTCTTACCTAAATATTATAATGAGGAAACTAAGGAAGAATATATGTTTGATATGAAAGGAAAGGCTATTTTGCATCTTTCAATCAAAAACCTACCTCCAATATTTGAAAAAGCTTTAAAAGAATCAAATCTTAAATTATCTGATATTGATATGGTTGTTCCTCATCAAGCTAGTAAGGCTTTAAGGCTTGCAATGCAAAAGCTAGGAGTTCCTAACGGAAAATTTATTGATTTAGTAAATGACTATGGAAATATGGTTTCAGCCTCAGTCCCATTTGCCCTTTGCACCGGCTTAGAAAAAGGACTTATAAAAAAAGGCGACATTATTTTACTACTTGGAACTGCTGCCGGACTTACTATTAATGTGATGATACTTAGAGTATAATGTGGAGGGTTGTGTTTTTTGGTGGGTGGTTACCTCGCCGTCGGCGAGGTAACCACCCCTTATAATTAAATCCTATCTTATCCAAGAGCCGTCATGACCAACTCTATAACCGTCAGGTGTAGTCGTTGAAGTAAGCATTTTTCCACTACTAGCTAAATAATACCATTTGCCATTAGTGATAACCCAACCGGTAGCCATTGCTCCACTAGGCTCTAAATAATACCAAGAACCACCAATATTATTCCAACCTGTTACCATATAACCTCTTGAATCAAAATAGTACCAAGTAGGGGAGATTCCTATCTGAACCCAAGCTGAAGTAGGATATGTTCCATTGCTTTTCTTAAACCACCAACCTACACTATCTCTTATCCAACTTCCAACTGTACTCTTAAAGCTTTGAGTAGTATTTGCAGAGTTTCCTGTTTTGATAGTAGAACCACCTCCACCTCCTGAACCTCCACTTGTTCTAGGTGTAGAGCCGCCTCCTGAACCTCCACTTGTTCTAGGTGTAGAGCCGCCTCCTGAGCCTCCATTTGTTCTAGGGGTAGAACCACCTCCACCTGTAGAGCCTCCTCCTGAACTATTTCCACCTGTGTTAGGTTTTGTTTGACTTTCAATCTTTTTAAATAAAGCTGTAACAACAGTATCAGCTGTAATATTATTAAATTCCTTGTCCCAACCTGTAAATTCATAACCTGCAAGTTGTGGCACTTGTGGATTAGTCGCTGACTTATTAATTTCTATATCTTGAGTATTTATTATATCCCCATTAGGCATTTTAAATTCTACTTTAAATATCTGAGGTGCTTGTACTTGTTTTTCAAGTTTAAATAATTGTGCAGGATTGCCATTATATTTACACTGCCATAGCTTAGTGCCATTCTCTTGATAAGCTCCATATACATCTAAACATTTTCCAGACTCTTTTAATATGAATTTATAATAATCCTCTCCTACATGTACTGCATACCACCTTTGATTATTAGAACCTGTATAATCCCACATTTGGGATAAATTAGTATCTTCTGATATTTCAAGTACTCTACCTGATGTTTTAGATGATATTTTAAAACTACCGTCATCAAGCTTTTCAAAGTTCCATACTTGATTTTTACCATTTTCATTAATGCTATCATAAATAAAAGCACCATTTCCATTTTGAGGTGTAGTTTCATCAGAGGTTACAATCCTGCCACAATCTAGCTTTGTTTTAATTATATAATCTCCATTTTCTAGTTTAGGAGAACTCTCTGTTGGAGGAGTTAGTTTTTCAATCAACTTAAATTTTTGTGCAGGGTTATCTGTCCATTCATATTGCCAAACTTGAGTACCGTCAGCACTGTTTGCACCTGCAACATCAAGCACCTTTCCTGAATGTTTAGCCACAAATCTATAAGTTTCGTCTCCATTATTTACAATATACCACCTTTGATTAGCTCCACTATACCAAGTCCAAAGAGATATAAGTCCTGCATTATCATTTTTTGCACCATATACATCTAAGTAAAATAGTTTATTAACTAAGCTAATTGCAAATGTTCCGTCGCCTTGACGCTTAAGTGTCCAAAGTTGATGTTTAGGTTCAGTTTTTCCTTGAATAAATATACCTGAACCCGGATTTTCCATATCTCCTCTAGCAGTTACATAAGTATTTCCTAACATAGACTTAATATAATAATTTCCGTCCTCTATCTCAGCAGCACTATCGCTAGGCATATTAGGGTTTTCATCAGGCAAAACATAGATATAGCCTTGAAAACCTCCCCCCTTACTTCTAAAAAATGAATCCAAACCTACTTTATCTTGATTATAACTAAATCTAGGTCTTGAAGATAGCCCCGGAATATTTGACTCTGATAATGAAATCACTCCATTACTATCAATGTTCTCAACAATAGCAACATGACCATAGTTGCCCGGTGCTGACCAACATGCAATAGCTCCTAATTTTGGTGTCCAACCATAAGAATAGCCACCTCTTCCACTATCATATTTTTGTTTGTTAAATCCCCACCATTGTCCGGCATCTCCCCTACTAAGATCAGGTTTAGTTCCTAGTATCTCATAAGCCCTACCAAAGGCATACCATGTGCAGTTTCCACCAATTACATAATTATAATAGAATTTTCCATTTTCATATATATATAATTCAAAAGGATTGTCTGTTTTATAGTATACTCCAACTACACCCGGATAAGTAGTTCTTGGTGTAAAGCCACTTACTGACATAGCTTGTAACATCATATCATCAAAATCTTCTAATTCTTCCATAGCATTACTATCAGTGGCATCAAGCCCTAATACAAGTCTTTCATACGGAGTTAGTTCATCTTCGTTTTCATCATTTTCATTAAAACCAACTTCATTATCAAAACTATAAAGCTTATCTAAGCCTTGTTCTTCGCTAAAAATTTCTTCTTGTTTACTTTCATTTGCAAAAGTAAAACCAACATTTCCTAAAAGTAATGATAAAGATAGTAAAAAAACGGTTGCATTCTTTAATAATTTTAGTTTACTCATTTCTTAATCCTCCATTATTTGTATACATGTATATTCACTCTTTCATTGTGTAAAATATATCTTTACTTTGTCGACATTAAGTATAGCCTAATTATAACAGTTTAAGATTTTTTTTAATGTTTTACTGATGTAATGTAAATTTTTTAGGACGAAATGCAGTTGACATATCATACACACTTGATATATTTAAAAATGGAGTATAAAAAATTTTGTGGAGGGAGATATGAAAAAGATATTTATTAAATGATATTTCAATAAAGCAAATATATAATGTAAGTAATGACGAGCCAATGACTTTTTATAGCTTAGTAAATAAACTTTTTGAGGAAATAGGCATTAAACCTAAGTTTAGGAAAATAAATTCTGCTTTACTCTCAGCTATAACAAATATCTTAGAAATATTTTACAAAACATTACATATAAAAGGTGAGCCTATAATTACAAAATATAACTATCACTTGTTAAGATTCAGTCAAACTTTATCTATTGATAAAATATCAAATGAACTAGGCTATAAGCCTAGAGTTAGCATTGATGAGGGAATTAAAAAATATGCAAAACACTATAAAGAATATGAAATGTAAAGTGCCTGTGAATTTTTTTCTGTAAATAGAATTTCTATTCTATAAATATTTTCTTTAAAAAAGGGGCTGTCGCAAAATATCTATCCATTGGGATTCGTCCCCCTACAGGGGACAAATCCCATATAATGATGAATAAGTAAACTATTTGTTTTCCAAAAGAGGACAACAAAGTTAGTAAAATTAGTTTTGTAACACTCCTGTATTTTTCTTATTATTTGTACTACTACCTATCTATTCCATTTTATATAATCCTCATCTTCCATAGCCTCAACTGCTCCAAGTAGATAACCATTACCAACTTGTGAAAAAAAGTCATGATTACTTGTTCCTGTGGAAATACCATTCATAACTATTGGATCTACATCTTGGGCAGTATCCGGAAAAAGTGATTCAAAGCCAAGATTTTGTAAGGCCTTATTTGCATTATACCTTATAAACACCTTGACCTTTTCAGTCCAACCTATCTTGTCATAAATTTCCTGTGTAAATTTAGATTCATTGTTATAAAGTTCATATATAGTTGTAAATACCCAACTTTTAAGTTCCTCTTTTTTATCATTATCAAGTTTCTCATACCCAATTTGAAACTTATAGCCTATATAAGTTCCATGTACAGATTCATCTCTTATAATTAGTTTAATGATTTCTGCCACATTTGCAAGTTTATTATTTCCAAGATACCAAAGTGGCACAAAAAAACCTGAATAAAATAAAAATGACTCAAGCATTACACTTGCCGCTTTCTTTTGAAGTGCATCTCCATTTGCGTATATATCATTTATCTTTGTAGCTTTCCACTGCAAAAGTTCATTTGAATTTGTCCATGTAAATATCTCATCAATTTCAGCTTTAGTATTTAATGTACTAAATATTGAGGAATAACTTTTAGCATGAACTGACTCCATAAATTGAATATTATTAAGAACTGCCTCTTCATGCTTTGTTCTTACATCTTTTCTTATTGCGTCTACTCCATTTTCTGATTGTAAGGTATCAAGTAGTGTAAGCCCTCCAAATATCTTTCCTACAATATCACGTTCTAAGGCACTTAATGTACGCCAATCATCTAAATCATTTGAAAGTGGGATTCTTGTATCAAGCCAAAACTGCTCTGTAAGCTTTTCCCAAGTCATTTTATCAATCATATCTTCAATTTGATTCCAATTTATTGCTTTATAACTCATTTTTCTCTCCTATATAGAACAGCTTTCACAAACATTACTACCTATCTCATCACTATTTTCTGTAAAGGTACGAACATAGTATATGGACTTAATTCCCTTATGCCATGCATAATTTCTAAGTATATTTAAATCTCTAGTAGTAAGCTTACTTGTTCTGCCCTCTTTCCACTCATACATACCACTTGGAATATCTGAACGCATAAAAAGTGTTAAGCTCATTCCTTGGTCTATATGTTTTTGTGCCGCCGCATAAACATCTATAACCTTTCTCATATCTATATCATAAGCTGATTTATAATATTTAATTGTTTCATTTGAAAGGTATGGTGCAGGATAGTAAGTTTTACCTGTTTTCTTTTCCTGTCTTTCTTCTATAAGTGAAATGATTGGGTGTAAACTTGCACTTGTTTCATTTACATAACTTATAGAACCTGTTGGAGCTATTGCAAGTCTATTTTGATGATAAAGACCTGTCTGCTTTATTTTTTCTGCAAGTTCTTCCCAATCTTTTGGATTAGGAATGTAAATTGAGCTAAAAATTTCTTTTACCTTTTCTGATTTAATAGAAAAATCTTCATTTATATATTTATTAAAATATTCTCCGGTATAATACTTTGAATTTTCAAAGCCCTCAAAAGATTTTCCTCTTTCGGTCGCAATCTTATTGCTTACTTTTAGGGTGTAGTAATTCATAAGCCTAAAATAAATGTCTGTAAACTCTATTGAATCCTCATCTCCATACTCCATTGAATTTATAGCAAAAAATGTATGAAGTCCCATTGCTCCAAGTCCAATAGTATGTGCCTTTGAGTTTCCGTTTTTTATAGGAGGTACTGCCTCTATATTTGAATTATCCGTTACATAAGTTAAGGCTCTTACTGCTGCCTCTATTGATTTTTCAAAGTCTGTAGATTTCATTATATTTACAATGTTTACAGATCCCAAATTACAACTTATATCTGTTCCTAATTTAACATAATTTTGTCCGTCATCAAGTATTGAATAATCTTGAACCTGTAAAATCTCAGAACAAAGATTACTCATAATGACAGTTCCGTCTATTGGATTTTCTCTATTTACAGTATCAATATTTATAATGTAGGGATAGCCTGACTCTTGTTGTAGCTTGCTTATTTCATTTTCCAAATCTCTTGCTCTGATTTTAGACTTTTTTATTCTGTCATCATTTACCATATTTTCATACTCTTTTGTAATATCAATGTAGGCAAACGGTTTATTATATACTCTTTCTACATCATAAGGGCTAAAAAGATACATTATATCATCATTTTTTGTAAGCTCATAAAACTTATCCGGAACTACAAGCCCCAATGACAGAGTCTTTACTCTAATCTTTTCATCGGCATTTTCTTTTTTAGTAGATAAAAATGACACTATATCAGGGTGAAACACATTTAAATACACTGCTCCTGCCCCATTTCTCTGTCCTAACTGATTTGAATAACTAAAACTATCTTCCAAAAGTTTCATAATAGGAACTATTCCACTTGAGGCATTTTCAATTTGCTTTATAGGGTCGCCTGCTGCTCTTACATTTGTAAGGCATACCCCAACTCCACCCCCTATTCTTGAAAGCTGCAGGGCTGAATTAATAGTTCTACCTATACTATTCATATCATCAGTAGTCTGCAATAAAAAGCAAGATACTAATTCTCCACGCCTTTTTCTACCTGCATTTAAAAATGTCGGTGTCGCAGGTTGGTATCTTTGTAAAATCATTTCATCAGCAAGTAGTTTTGCTAATTCTTCATTTCCGTCTGCTAAAAATAATGCATTAAAAACAATTCTATCTTCATATCTTTCAAGATACCTCTCTCCGTCATTTGTCTTAAGCACATATTGTTTATAAAATTTAAATGCTGACATAAATGACTTAAAACGAAACTTTTTATCATAGGTTTCTTGAAGTAACTTCTTTATAAACTCTCTACTGTATTTTTCTAAAAAGTCCTTTTCCAAAAAATCATTTTCAATAAGATAATCTAGTTTCTCATCTAATGTATAGAAAAACACTGTATTAGGATTGACATGTTCAAGGAAAAATGCCTTAACTGCCTCCTTATCTTTATGTAAAGGAATCTTATTATCTATGGGTCTATTTAATTCATTATTTAATTCAAAATAAGTAACTACCTTACTTTTATTTACAGGTCTTGGACTATCCAATTCTTTTTACCTCGCTTATTACAATATCTACATCTTTCTCACTTCCTTGAAACTCAAAGCAATGCAAGAGTGGAACTGCATATTTATCAGATATATATTTGGCACTTATACAAAATAATGTGTTAAAATTTCTATTTCCACTTCCCACAACCCCTCTTAGAAAACTTTTATTATTTTTATATTCTATAAAACTTTCTATTATTGATAGAGATGCCTTATCATAAGTTGGGATAATGCAGATAAAATTTTCATTTATCTCAATATAGTCATTTTCATCTTTTATATATAAGCAGTTGATAGAAATCTTCTTTTTAACTTTTTCTATAAATTTATGTGTTTGCCCTGTAAGGGACATGTAAACTATATTCATAAATTAACCTACTGATACAGAAAGTGCAGACTGAACTATCTTTTCAAGTAGGTCAGGTCTAAACCCTGTAAATGCCTTATGCCCCTCTGCATTTACCACCGGAAGTGCTTTAAAGTTAAGTTTTCTTACTTCCTCTAATGCTTTTTCAGACACTGAAACATCTCTTACCTCAAAATCTATATTCGCCTCTCTTAATACTCTCTTTGTAAATTCACATTGCATACAATTAGGTTTACTATATACTATTATCTTCATATTCCCTCCTAAATTCACTTTTAAAACCAAATAACGCAATATATAGTTGACTTTCCAAATATTACAACCATATATTGTGCTAGAACTTTAGAATCTTATCACATTTAAAAAGAAAATAGAATAGATTTTTCTTTAAATTAAATTTTGAACTTTGTTCATTAACTTGTCTTTTATAATATTACCAATACATCAATACTAAAAAAGAGAGGCTTTAGCCCCTCTCTATACTCCTATCAACTAATTACTCTCCCTCTATATTAAGCATTATATTGGATAATATTACAAATCCGGCTGTTTCAGTTCTTAAAATTCTTTTTCCCAAGCTAATATCATAAAAGCCTGATTTTCGTGCAAGGTTTACCTCATCAGCCTCAAAACCACCCTCAGGGCCTATAAATATTGCAATCTTTTCATTTTCTCTAATTGAATTAAGTATTTCTTTAGTTTTTTTCATATCATCAGAGAGTTCATAAGCAATAAGTTTTTTCTCAAAGTCTTTACACTCTAAAATAGCCTCTTTAAAACTTAATACATTTTCTATTTTGGGGACAATATTTCTTTTTGACTGTTTTGCAGATGCTTTTGAAATTGACTGCCAACGCTCAAGTTTATTTTTTTCTTTTTTCTCATCAAGCTTTACTATAACTCTTTTTGACATGACCGGAACTATTCTTTTTACTCCAAGTTCCACTGCCTTTTGTATAATAAGCTCCATTTTATCTGATTTAGGTATGCCCTGATACAAGGTTATATCCACCTTAAGTTCCCTTGCTCCTTGGTGTTCTTCCTCAACTTCTAGGATTATTTCCTCTTTCTCTATACTTTTTATAGTACATAAATATTCCCAGTCCTCGCCGGCATTTACAAGAAGTTTATCTCCAATCTTCATTCTAAGAACATTTACTATATGATTTACGTCTTCGCCAAGTATTCTAGCGTTTTTTCCATTTAATTGACTTGTTTCAATAAAAAAATGATACATATTTTCTCCATTTAAATTCTTTTTGCTGTAATACTTACCCACTCTCCGTCATAAGTTGTTTCTAAGATTTCAAATTCTTTATTCTTACTTAGTGCTGATTTTACAAACTCCTCTTTTTCATCTATTATGCCTGAGGCAATAAATATTCCACCATGCTTTAAATGCTTATACACTTCCTCTTGTAAAAGGACTATGACAGGAGCTAATATATTTGCAACTACAATATCATATTTTTCAAAACCTGCTTTTTCTTGTATGTTAATGTCATCAATAATATTTCCACAAATTGTTTCAAATTCATTTGAAGTTATATCATTGATTTCCATATTTTCTTTTACTACATTTACTGCCATATCATCTAAATCAGTTCCAAACACATATTTAGAGCCTAGTTTTAAAGCTGCTATTCCAAGTATTCCACTGCCTGTGCCGACATCCAGCACCTTTATTTCCTTATTTTCTTTAAGTTCTTCTATATATTTTTCCAACTGCTTTATACATAATCTTGTGGTTTCATGACCCCCTGTTCCAAAAGCAGTCTTTGGGTCTATATTTATCAAAGTTTTATACTCTAAACCTTTTGGTATTTCTTCCCAGCTAGGCTTTATAAGTACCTCTCCAACTTTAAAGGGTTTAAAAAATTCTTTCCAATTATTTATCCAGTCCTTATCCTCAGTTTCACTTTCAACTATCTCTGCCTTACCAATGTCTATAAATTCTCTTAAATCCTCAAGTGATTCTTTCACTGCATTTAATAAGTCTATATTATCTTTGTCAAAGTCCAAATAAAAACTTATCTTAGCTGTTCCGTCATCTTGTGGAAGTTCAGGCAATATGTCTATAAACATTCCCTTAGTTTCTTCTTCTGTAAGTGCAACATTATCTTCTACTTCTATCCCCTCTATTCCAATTTCTCCCAAAACTGCACTTATAATATCTACTACCTTTGTAGTTGTTTCAAATGTGTACTTTTTCCACTTCATATTTTCCCTTATCCTTTTTCTCTACTTCTAAAAAAGTCGACCTCTGCTAAACGCATTAGTCGACCTTTATATTATACGTCTTTTTCTACATCTTCTGTTTTTTCTTCTTTTGGTATATCTTCTTTTGGTATATCTTCTTTTGGAGTTTCTTTCTCTTTAGTAATGTCCTCGGTAATGTCTTCCTTATCAAGTATATCTTTTATACTCTCACTAAGTGCTGAACTTAGCCTTGAAAATGCCTTGCCCATTTCTTTTACTACTTCGCCTGCCTTTTGTGCAAACTCAGCTGTATTTTTACTAACTGAATGCTCTATCTCATCTGTAGCCTCATCTACCTTTTGAGTGAATTCCTTTGATTTATCTGAGAACTCTTCTTTTGCACCTTTTGTCTTAGAATTTATTACTTTCTCCAAATCACTTACTACTTCATTTGTTTTCTTATTAAATTCTTTGACCTTATTATCAAAATCTTCTTTTGATATATTACTTGCTTTATTTACAAAATCTTCTGTTTGTTTTGCAAATTTAACTATTTCATCTCCAAGACTTTTCAAAAGACCATTTAACTCAGACTTTATCTCTTTATCCTTTGTTTTATCTTCGTCAACAAAATCTTCATCTTCAAAATCATCAAATTTAAAATTCTCTTCTAAATCATCGTCTATATCTTCATCTATGTCTTCTTGAGTTTCAGTCATATCAGCTGCTTTTTGAGTAGCTTTATTAAATGCCTTTGTAGCCTTTTCTCCTAAATCTTTTGCTGTTTCAGTAAAAACAGCTCCAACCTCAGAAGTTGCTCTATTTACTTCATCAAATTTATCATTTACAGATGCCCTAATTTCTTCTGCTTTTATTTTATTTGACTCTATTACTTCTTGTGCCTCTTTTATTCTATCTATTGCACCTGAAACTACTTCTACATCTGTTAGTAGCTTGTTGTCTATTACATACTCAGCTATTATAAGTTTTAGCTTTCTGATAAGATCCTCATTTTTTCTAGTTTCAGCATTTAGCTTTGATATTTCTGAAATCTCTCTTCCTTTTTCAAGGGTTGCCTGAGTTATGCTATTAGCCATATCTCCTAAACTTTTTAATAAACTCATAACTGACTTTCACTCCTTTCTTTAAAATCTTACTTAAGGTTATCGTCCTAATCTCTACTTACCTTTGTTTACTATGGTATTCCCTCGCCGTCGGCGAGGAAATACCAACTAATCAATATCATAAGTAACTAAATATAAATTATTACAGCAACAACCTTTGCTCCTTATTATATCAAACATACCATACAAAATACAGTGAAATATTTTTGAATTTTTTTACTTCTCTAATCATTATTGTATCTTATTATTTTTTTTCCATTGTATTTTCAAATTGCTTAAGTGCCTCTTTTTGTTCTCTGCTTAGACGAGTAGGTACTTCAACTACTAAGGTCATATACATATCGCCACGAATATTTTTATTTCTAATGCTTGGAACACCTTTTCCCTTAAGTCTTACCTTAGTGTCTGTTTGAGTTCCTGCCTTAACCTCGTATTCAACCTCTCCGTCTATGGTTTTTACTCTTATCTTTCCACCAAGTGCAGCCTTTGTAAATGGTAGCGATACAGTTGTAAAGATATTCATTTCTTGACGCTTAAATATTGGATGAGGTCTTATATCTACCTCTACCAACAAATCTCCTCTTTGACCACCATTTTTTCCCGGTTCTCCACCACCTGCCATTCTAATCATTTGACCATTATCAATTCCTGCAGGTATGTTTACTTTAAATGTCTTTTTCTTTAAGTTATAGCCTGTTCCATTACATTCAGGGCATTTTTCCTTAACAATTTTTCCACTACCCTTACAATCAGGACAAGTTGTAACATTTTGCATTGTTCCGAATAATGTTTGCTGATTATAAACAATTCTACCCTCGCCTTTACATTTTGGACAGGTTTCAGGAGTTGTTCCGGGCTTTGCACCTGTGGTTTTACAAGTTTTACAGTCCTCTTTAAAATTAATAGTTATCTCTTTTTCACAACCAAATACAGCCTCTTCAAATGTAAGTGTAACTCTTACTCTTACATCAGCACCTCTAATTGTTCCATTTGAACGACTTCTTGAGCTTGAGCCGCCTCTAAACATGCCTCCTGCTCCAAATAAGTCCTCAAATATATCTCCCATATCCGAGGTATCAAAACCTCCAAAGCCACCAAATCCACTAAAGCCGCCAAATCCACCTCCCGGACCTGAACCACCTGATTCAAATGCAGCATGCCCAAACTGATCATAGGCTTTTCTTTTTTCAGGATCGCTTAGTACAGAGTACGCCTCACTCGCCTCTTTAAACTTCTTTTCTGCCTCTTTATCTCCCGGGTTTGAATCAGGATGATATTTTTTTGCAAGTGTTCTATATGCTTTCTTTATAGCAGCATCATCTGCCGATCTAGCCACTCCTAAGATTTCATAATAATCCCTTTTGTTCTCTGCCATAAAAACCCTTTCTAATCTCAATACTTAATTTATTTGATTTATTCAAAACTCATACTTTCCTAGACTACCACAATAGTAGTTTTTAGTCAAAGAATTATGTGAACTAATATTTAATTAAAATTACCGAGGCTATCGCAAAATATCTATCAATATGGGATTTGTCCCCCATAGGGGGACAAATCCCATATAACAATGAATAAATAAACTAGTTGTTTTCCAATATAGGGCAACAAAGATAGTAATATTTATAACATTAGTTTTGCAACACCCACATATCTATTTTGTAATTAAATTTTTAAACTTCCTTGAACTCTCCGTCAACTACATCGCCGTCTTGTTGACTTTGATTTGCCTCTTGAGTATAGTCTGCACCACTTGCACCTTGACCCTGTGCTTGTGCATTTTCATATACCTTAGAAAATAGTTTCTGAGCAGTTTCCATTAATCTTTCCTTAGCTGCCTTAATATCATTTACCTGATCATCTGTCATACTGTCAATAGGTGCTCTATTTACTGCCTCTTTAAGTGCATTTAAGTCAGTTTCAATAGCAGCCTTATCATTTGCATCTATCTTATCTCCTACTTCCTGAAGTGATTTCTCTGTCTGGAATACAAGAGCATCAGCATCATTTCTAGTATCAACAGCCTCTTTACGTTTCTTATCCTGTGCCTCAAACTCAGCAGCCTCTTTAACAGCCTTTTCAATATCACTGTCTGACATATTTGAACCTGAAGTAATTGTAATATGTTGCTCTTTTCCTGTGCCTAAATCTTTTGCTGAAACATTTACAATACCGTTTGCATCTATATCAAATGTAACCTCAATTTGAGGAACACCTCTTTTTGCAGGTAAAATTCCGTCAAGTCTGAATCTACCAAGTGATTTATTATCTCTTGCAAACTGTCTTTCGCCCTGTACTACATTTATATCTACTGCACTCTGATTGTCTTCAGCAGTTGAGAATACCTGACTCTTCTTAGTTGGAATTGTAGTATTTCTTTCTATAAGTCTTGTAGCAATTCCACCCATAGTTTCTATTGAAAGTGAAAGTGGAGTTACATCGAGAAGAAGAATATCTCCTGTTCCACCCTCTCCTGAAAGCTTACCACCTTGAATACCTGCACCTATTGCAACGCATTCATCAGGGTTAAGTGTCTTACTTGGCTCATGTCCTGTAAGTTGCTTTACTTTTTCCTGAGCATTAATCATACGAGTTGAACCACCTACTAAAAGAACCTTTCCAAGGTCTGAACTTGAAATGCCTGCATCTTTAAGTGCATTTTGAACAGGTACTGCAGTTCTTTCAATTAAATCGCTTGTAAGTTCATCAAACTTAGCTCTTGTCAATGTTACATCAAGATGCTTAGGACCTTCATTTGTAGCTGTTATAAATGGTAAGTTAATATTTGTAGTAGTAGCTGTTGAAAGCTCTTTCTTTGCCTTTTCAGCCGCCTCTTTAAGTCTTTGAAGTGCAAGTTTATCAGCTGATAAATCAACACCCTCTGTTCTCTTAAATTCAGATACTAACCAATCTGTAATCTTATTATCAAAGTCATCTCCACCTAAGTGAGTATCTCCATTTGTAGAAAGAACTTCAATAACGCCCTCGCCTATTTCAATTATTGAAACATCAAATGTACCACCACCAAGGTCATAAACCATTATCTTTTGTTCTTTTTCATTATCAAGTCCATAAGCAAGTGCCGCTGCTGTTGGCTCGTTTATAATACGTTTTACTTCAAGACCTGCTATCTTTCCTGCGTCCTTAGTT
Organism: uncultured Lachnoanaerobaculum sp.; assembly: GCA_937925515.1. Taxonomy (GTDB): domain Bacteria; phylum Bacillota; class Clostridia; order Lachnospirales; family Lachnospiraceae; genus CALALP01. The sequence continues at coordinate 45,606 of CALALP010000045.1, forward strand.
GCCTGACGTTGTGCATCATTGAAGTATGCCGGAACTGTAATAACTGCCTCAGTTACTTTTTCTCCGAGATAGCTTTCAGCATCTGCCTTTAATTTCTGTAATATCATTGCAGATATTTCTTGAGGTGTGTATGCCTTTCCGTCAATAGTAACTTTGTAATCAGTACCCATGTGTCTTTTAATTGAAGAAATTGTTCTGTCTGCATTTGTAACTGCCTGACGTTTTGCCGGATCACCTATAAGTCTTTCTCCTGTCTTTGTAAATGCAACAACTGACGGAGTTGTTCTTTGTCCCTCTGAATTTGGAATTACTACCGGTTTTCCACCCTCCATAACTGCTACACAACTGTTTGTTGTACCTAAGTCTATACCTATAATTTTACTCATTATTTATTCCTCCATTATTTAACTAAATATTTTAATTTGCTACTTTTACTACACTATGTCTTAAAACTGAATCTTTAAATGTATAACCTTTTTGAAACTCTTCTACAACAGTATTTTCTCCTACATTTTCATCTTCAACATGCATTACTGCATTATGCAAATTAGGGTCAAACTGCTTTCCTACACAATCTATTGCAACAACCTTAACCTCTTCAAGATTTTTAAGAAGTTGCTTATAAATCATATCCATACCTTGAGCAAATGCCTCACACTCCTTGTCCTCCGGAACACTTTTCAATGCTCTTTCAAAGTTATCAACAGTAGGAAGTATTTTCTCTAAAATGTTCTTTGCTCCTAGGTCAAACATAGCAGATTTTTCTTTTTCAGTTCTTTTTCTAAAATTATCAAATTCAGCCATGTTTCTTTTAATTCTATCATTTAACTCCTCTATGAGAATATCTTTTGTATCTTTTTTATTCTCATCTTCAGAGTTACCGGCAAGCTCTTCTGCTATACTGGCAGCGGCCTTAGCCATTCTTTCTTCTTGTGTTTCTTCACTATCTAATTCATTATCCAAATCTTTATTTTCTAAATCTTTATTACTTTCAGTTTCCTCCACTATTTCCGGATTAACCTTTTCTGACTCTTTATCATAATCAGAATTATGTTTATGTCCTTTGCTCACTTCACCAAGTCCTTTCTTAATATATTTATTATGAAATGCTTTTAATTTATTTATCATTAATGCTGTCGTTTAAATCTTTCATAACCGACTTTATAGTCCTAAGTACCTTTTCATAATCCATTCTCTTAGGCCCTACAATTCCTATTGTTCCTCTGATTCCATTACCAATTTCATAAACTGCTGTCAGAACTGAACAATCTTGCATATTTTGAATTGGAAGTTCCTCGCCTATATAAACCTGTACTGCATGTTTGTCATCTTCCGGCTCTATGGTTTCCTCAAATATTTTCTTAAGTTTATCTTTTTCTTCAATAGTATCAATAAGTTTGCTTGCCTTATCTCCACCTGTAAGTTCAGGATATTTGAAAATGTTAGTTGTACCACTAGTGTAAATCTGCATATTACTTGCTACATCTTTATACGCTTTTGCAATTTCAGTAAGAACTACATCTACAACATCTCTTAAATTTCCTGCTTTCTCTTTAAGTTCAGACATAATGTTTAGACTTATCTCATCTACTGAAAGCCCATTGATACTTGTGTTTATCAAAAGATTTAAATTAAGTAATTCATCTTCCTCAAGTACTCTTTCAATATCTATAATATTATTTTTTATAATGTTACCGTCAAAGACGATAACTGCAAGTATCTTAGTATCTTCAATTTTAGAAATCTGTATAAACTTTATCTTCATCTTATGAGTAAGTGGACCACTTATAAGAGTTGCATAATTAGTATTCAAAGCTATTATTTTTGCAAGTTGCTTTAAAACATTTTCAAGCTTATCAACTCTATCAAGCATTTCAGTCCTAAATCCGGAAATTTCTAATTCCTTATCTTTTAAAATCTCATCAACATAAAATCTATAGCCCTTATCGGAGGGGATTCGTCCGGCAGATGTATAAGGTTGGAGTATATATCCCATATCTTCCAAATCACTCATTTCATTTCTGATCGTGGCACTACTTAGCCCCAAACCGGGTAACTTAGAAATAGTTCTTGAACCAACGGGTTCGCCTGTTTCCATGTAATTGTTGATAATGGCTTTTAAAATCTTTTCTTTTCTATCATCAAGTTCCAAGTAATCACCTCTCCCTCTTCTAAGTTTGTTAGCACTCATCAAAGAGGAGTGCTAACTTATGTTGATATAATATTCCATTTTTATTTATTTGTCAACAACTATTTTGTGTTTTTTGTGTGTTTGAAAATGTTGCATTTTTTTGTCTATTACATTAAAATCTCGTATATCAGATTTTTGTGTAATTACTTAGTATCATAACTCATACTTTAATATAGGAGAATCTAAATATGAAAAGTCCTTTACATTATCAAATTTCAGAATATGATTGTGGACCTACAACTTTATTAAATGCTTTAAATTTTTTATTTGAAAGAGAGGAAATACCACCCGATATAATTAGAAATATTATGTTATATTGCTTAGATTGTTATAGCCCTGAGGGAAGTCCCGGAAAAAGAGGAACTTCTAAAATGGCAATGATGTTTATAAGTAGTTGGCTTAATGGTTTTTCTGAAACCAAACAATTAAATATATCATGTGAATATCTTACAGAGGATAAAGTTCACATCGGAAATAGGAGCATTATCAATGATACCCTCAAACGTGGAGGAGTTGTAGTTGTAAGGCTTTATTATGATGTCTGGCACTATGTATTACTTACCGGAATAGATAAAGATTATATTATGATGTTTGATCCATATTATAATGTTTCAGACTTTAAAAATACAGATATAATAGTTTCACTTGATACTCCATTTCTATATAATAGATTAGTTCCTTTTAGCTATTTTAATAAAGAAGATACTAGCTTATACTCACTTGGAAGTATAACAGATAGAGAGGCTGTTGTAATTTTTAATGAAGACACTAAAATTGAAGTTAATAAGAATATTGAATATTTTATCTAATGTATACAAAGCGAGGGTTCTGCCAAATTTAACAGAACCCTCTGAACCTTAATCAAATTTATCAGCCTTAGCTAACTCATCAGCTAGTTTTCGTATAATTTCTTGCATCTTTGCTTGGTTAAACTCTGACTCTTTAGATAAAGCAATTAACTCTTTCTTATACAATATAATATTTCTTTCATTCACAAGCTTATCAGTGTAATATGCCATAGTTTTAAGATATATTTCTGTAATTTCATTTGGTAAAGCAAAAAACTCATCAATTACTGAAAGCTTTGCATCTAGTTGTTCTTCTTCAGTAAGTGAATTATACTCAGAATCATCTGCAAGATTATGATATTTAACATACCACCTAGGGTATTTTATAGAAAATTCACTTACATTTTCTCCATTTGGATTTATACATATATGTGAGCCGGGATCAAAGTAATATCTTACTCCATTATACTCAATATCAGTTTGAGTGGCATTTCCATTTTCATCAAAATAGTACCAATCATTACTATTTTCATAATGCCACCAACCTGTTATCATATAACCGTCTTTATCAAATCTATATAGTTTTTTACATATCGTTTCCCAAGTATCTTTGATATAAGTTCCGGCAGGAGCATCATCTTTTTTCTCATAATATCTCCAACCCTTTTCGTCCTGTTTCCAACAACCTGCATAAGAATTAAAGCCTATACATACTAAAAATATAATTGTAACTGTAAACAAAAATAAATAATTTAATTTTTTCAATGTTTAGCTCCTCTCCTTTAAAATATTTACTAGATAGCCACACAAATATCTAATCTAAAAGACTATAAACTTCAAATAATTTTTTAGTTGCCTTTTCTATTGCCTCTTTTTTTTCTAAATATCCCTCTTTTTTGCCTGATTCTAAAACCAACTTATAGTCATTTAAATAAGGAATCATTTTCTTGTATTCCTCAACTAAAGCTGTAATCTTTATATATTCAAGCTTGGCTTTTTCTTCTCCTTGTCCAAAGTCAAATGTAAACGCTTCAAACTTTTCTATTAAATTATTTATTTCTATTATCTCATCTTCAATACCGTCAGCAGATAACATTTCCCACTTAAAATTCCATAAATTTTTAGTTTTCTTTTTGCAGTGATTAGCCCAACAAAGAAATTCTATTTTGGGGGATTTTTCACCACCGTCAGGGTTAAGACACCAACTTGTATGTTCATCAAAATAATATACAATCCCCTCTTTAACAGGAGACGGTATCTCCTCGCCGTTAGGATTAATAGGGTCTATTGCAGCAGCACCGTCATTTTGTAGATATACCCACAAGTTAAGTTCCTCGTTTTCTCTATACCAACCTGTTCGCATATATCCGTCATCATCAAAATAATAATGCCTAAACATAATCCATAAATCTCCACTGCAATAATATTTTCCCTTACCCTTAACTTCTATTACATTCTTACTATTAGAATACTCTGAATCATTTTCTACATTATATCTCCAACCCTTTTCGTCCTGCTCCCAAACACCTGCATAAGAACTAAAAGAAAAACCTAAAATCATCAATGACAATATTAAAATACTAATATATCTTTTCATAGCGTTCTCCTGTCAAATTTACTCTTCAGTATCATTTACCTTATGTAATTCACCTGCTAAATTTATCATAATCTCTTTTGCTTTAACTTCATTAAAATTAGGCTCTTTTGATAGATTTATTAACTCTTTTTTATAAGTTAAAATCTTTTTTTCATGTTCAAATTTCTCTCTAACATAATCTACTTCATATAAATATTTTTGTGGGATTTCTTTAGGCAATGAATAAAACTCATCAATAAGTTCAAGCCTCTTATTTATCTTATCTTCATCTTCAATCTCAAAGCTATTAATGACACTTGTATATTCATTAATTCTTCTTGCCCAATCCATATACTTTATAGTAAATTCATCTAAAGTTTCTCCGTTTGGGTTTAAACAATACCATAGAGTAGCATGAAAGTAATATTTTACTCCATTATCTTCAACATTGGTTTTAACTAATTTTCCGTCCTCGCCAAAATAATACCATAATTTATCATTTCCAAGTTCATATTCTGAGTTCCACCAACCTTTTGTTATATATCCGTCCTCATCAAAAAGATACTCGTCATTATCTATTGTCTTAACTTCATTTTTAATGTAAGTTCCTCCGGGTTCATTCTCATTATTCTCATAGTATCTCCAACCCCTTGAATCTTTTTCCCAACCGTCTGCATAAGAATTAATACTTAAAAATGATATAAATATAAGTATAAATATAGGTAAATATATTTGTTTTCTCATAAAGCCCTCTCTTTCTAAGTAACTTTAGTTTAAGCTGTTGTTTTGATTTCAAACTTTCTAATTAACTTCTTTAACTTATCAATCTCTTCCTTATCCTTTTCTATCATTTTGCATTTTTCTACAAGTCCATCAGGTCTTCCTGATTCTAAAAGTGTTGCATATTCTTCAAGATGAGTTATCATTTTTTTATATTCTTCCATTACATTTGTATAGCCTGCATAAGGAATTCTATTTTCCTTTACCTCAAAGTTTTTATCTAATGATTCAAATTCAGTAACCATATCTCTAATATTTTTTATATACTCTCTAACCTCGTCGGCTGTCATACCAAAGAAATTATCAGGTATATCCGTTGTATTACTAAACCTACCATATTGATAAGAGTAATACCAACTATTAAAAATTTCATCTACTGTAAAATCACTGCCGTCAGGATTAAGACACCAACCTGTTGATTCTTCAAAATAATATGTCTTGCCATTTTCTATAAGAGGTTTAGTCCTCAAACTTCCGTCTTCTTCAATATAATACCATGAACCCTCATCATTGCACCAACCTGTTATCATATAGCCATTATCATCAAAAAAATATCTTTTATAATCTATATAATGACTGCGATTTCTAATATATTTACCGTCTTTAATATATTCCTTGTCTATATACTTTATATATTCCTTATAGAACTCATCATCTTTAATATTGTATCTCCAACCCTTATCATCTTTTTCCCAAGTTCCTGCATAAGAACTAAAATAAGAGCTTGTTGAAAAGCCTAAAATCACAAACAAAGCTATTATTAAAATGCTAATATATTTTTTCATGGTGTTCTCCTTGCTTATTAATTCTAAGTATAAATAAAAACAACTTAACTAATCTAATTCATATTCATTATGAAATAAATCTTCCTTATATGGCCCATCTTCCTTATATAATTCATCTGTTATCTTCTTCATTACTTCTTTCATCTTAGCTTGGTTAAATTCAGGCTGTTCAGATAGTTCAATTAATTCCTTTTTATACAACAATATATTCTTAGTTCTTCCAAGCCTTTTTCTCTTTACCTCTAATTCATATAAATAATTTTGAGGTATATCGCTTGGAAGATTATATAATTCATCAATTATAGAAATTAGTTTATCTATATCTTCTTTCTCATTAAGAATGTTTTTATCCTCTACAAATTTATCATGTTTAATCTGCCAATTACGATAGGCTAGAACAAATTCTGATACTTTATCTCCGTCCTTATTAAGACATTTTCCTGTTTCAGGGTCAAAGTAATAAGTAACTCCTTTATAAGCTAAACTTGTTTTAAGCATTTTCCCTGATTCATCATAGTAGTACCAATCATCATAATAGTCATTATGCCACCAACCGGTTATCATATAGCCATTTTCATCAAATCTATATTTCTCTTCATCTATTTCACTATCATTGTCTTTAATGTAATCCCCTCCCGGGCCATTGTAATTATCAAGATAATATCTCCAACCCTTTGAATCTTGTTTCCAACCCTCTGCATAAGAATTAATACTAATAAATAAAGTAAATACTGTCATAAATGTAAACAAACAAACTGATTTTTTCATATAAAATTCTCCTTTTAACAATATATTAAGCTGTATTTAAATTTTAAATGATAATTTTATTGGACTGATAAATATGACCCTAGTAAAAATGAATCTATCTTTTCTAACTTCTCCAAATCTTCATATATTAACTTCTTTTTCTCTATAAGCCCCTCCGGCTTTCCTGCCTCTAAGATTACTGCATATTCTTCTAAATGAACTGTAAGATTTTTATATTCTTCTACTAAAGCACCATATTCTATATAAAATTCTCTCATATATTTTAACTTAAAATCATTTTTTAAATTCTCAAAATTTTCAACTGCTGTTTTTATACTTTCTATGTACTCTCTTACTTCTTTTGACTCTATAGCATATTTATAAGATTGTAAGCGTTGCTTAATAGAACTATACTTTACACTAAGTTCCCCTCTATTAAATATATACCATAATCCAAAATCAATATCAGTACTAGCATCTTCCCCCTCAGGATTAGTACAAAAGTGCGTATCAGAATCAAAGTAATAAATTTTCCTATTAGATTCAATAAGAGGTTCTGTCCTAAAGTTTCCGTCTTCTTCAATGTATACTAACTTATCATTTTCGAGCTTATGCCAACCTGTTTCCATAAAGCCTTTTGAATCAAAATAATAAGTCTTGCCGTCAATAGTAAGGCTACCATTACAATAATATTTCTCTCCATTTTTAAGTTCTATTAAATGTTCACTATCCTTGTACTGCTCATCATTTTTTACATTATACTGCCAGCCTCCATATTTATTTTCCCATACCCCTGCATAAGATTTAACACTTATACAAATTGTAAATATAGAAGTAACTATAAATAGATAATTTAACTTTTTCATATTATTTAGAATTAACCTCCTCTCTGTATTTAAGTAAATATTTCACATTTATTTTAATTCTTCAGATAGTTTATTTATTGCGAAAAGATGTAGTTTCTCTATTTTCTCACGCTCTTTATCTATAAGATTTTCTTTTTCTAAAAGCCCTGCCGGATTTTTGCTTTCTAACATTGTTGCATATTCTTCTAAATAAACTTCTAGTTTTCTATATTCTTCTACCAAAGCAGAAAACTCTATATAATAAACTTTAGTTGTCGCCTCCTTAAAATTAGAATTTAATGATTCAAATTTTGCGATAATATTTTTTATTTTCTCTGCATGCTCTCTCAAATATTCAGGTGGTGCTGCTGTATAGTTTTTATAATAATCTAAATCTCTTAGTCTAATTAACTCTGAACTAAATAAGTTATACCAAGCATAAAATGCCATATCTGCTGAAATTTCATTACCGTCAGGATTAAGGCATATATTGGAAAAACTATCAAAATAATATGTTTTCCCATTTTCTACTAGAGGTTCAGTTCTCCAACTTCCATTTTCTTCAATGTAAATCCATATTCCCTCTCCATAAGGTTCAAACCAACCTGTTATTATATATCCGTCCTTATCAAAATGATATATATTATCATCAATTAAGTAGTATTCCCCACAATAATACCTACCCTTACCTTTAACCTCTATTACATATTCATCATCTATATCCTCAAAATCCTCATCGCCCTCTATATTATATCTCCAACCTTTATCATCTTTTTCCCAAGTCCCTGCATAAGAACTAAAATAAGAGCTTATTGAAAAAACTAAAATCACAAATAAAGTCATTATTAAAATGCTAATACTTCTTCTCATAATTTTCTCCTATAAAGGGGTATTACATTAATAGAATTTAAATTCATATATGCAACACCCCATAAGTTAATTAAATAAAGTTAATTCTAAATCTATAAGCATTTCCAAATATCCTATTTATCAGCCTCACTGAAATTTTGTCTTAAGGCATCACATGAAACATCAAACTTTTTCTTTTCTTCATCAGTTAGAGAAATCTCTATAACCTTTTGAATACCATTTTTATTTATAAGACAAGGAACTCCTACAAATACTCCTGTTTGACCATATTCGCCCCTTAAGTTTGCACTTACGGTAAGAACTGAGCTTTCATCTCCAAGTATTGCCTTTGTAATTCTTGTAAGACTCATTCCTATACCATAGTAAGTAGCTCTTTTTGCCTCGATTATTTTATAAGCTGCTGTACGCACATCTTCCTCAATCTTTACAAGCTCATCTTTTGAAAGTGTTCCATTTGACTCTTCAAAAAACTCTAAAATAGGTTTTGTAGAAAGCATTGCATTGCTCCATGGAATGAACTCTGAATCCCCATGTTCTCCAATTACATAAGCATGCACACTTCTTGGGTCTGCATGTATGTAATTTCCTAAAAGATACCTAAGTCTTGCAGAGTCAAGTGCAGTACCTGAGCCTATAACTCTTCGTGGGTTAAATCCTGATAAATCACATGTAATTTGTGTCATTACATCTACCGGATTAGTAGCTACTAAAAAGATTCCATTAAAACCACTTTCAGTAATAGGGTCAATTATTGATTTAAATACTACTGTATTTCTTTGTAAAAGTTCTCTCCTTGACTCTCCCGGTTTTTGTGCAACACCTGCACATATAACAACTATATCTGCATCTTTACAGTCATGGTAATCTCCTGCCCAAATTCTCATATGTGAACTTGAAAAAGCAAGTCCATGATTTAAGTCCATTGCCTCTCCTATGGCTCTTTCTCTATTTACATCAATTAAAACCAATTCATCACAAGTATTTTGATTAAGCATCGCATAAGCATAACTCATACCAACCATACCACAACCGACTAAAACAACTTTTCTCTTGTCTGATTTCATATTTGTATCTCCTTTTTTAATTTTTTGTAAATGCTGTCTTGAATACACTATGCTAAAAGTATATTCATAAATATTCTACCACAAATCCAAAAAAAATGTTATATTTTTTGTGATTTTTTAGATTTTTCTATATAGAACTTAGAATCAGTCTTATGAAAAACTTCTACAAATTTTGTCAGATTACAGCTTTATTTTTCTTTTTGAAAATGTTATAATAATAGTGTTTGCTTTGTGTCCGATTCAACAATAAGAGGTGAAAATTTTGATAAGAAAAGCATTTAGAATGACAGTTTATCCTGATAAACATGAAGAATATGAAAAACGCCATAATGAATTATGGCCTGAAATGAGAAGAATGTTAAAAGAGCATGGTGTAGATAAATATTATATTTTTTTAGATAAGGAAACAAATTACTTATTTGCCTATGCAGAAATTGAAAGTGAAGAGTTATGGGAGAAAATTTCCTCCACTGACATTAATCAAAAATGGTGGCATTATATGAAATCTGTCATGGAAACTAATGAGGATAGCTCTCCGAAAAGCGTAGAACTAAAAGAGGTATTTAAGCTTTAGTTTAAGTGGGAGTTGCGAGCCGACGGCTCGCAACTCCCACCCATAAATTATTCAGCAGTCAAAATCTCTACTAATGGAGCATATATATTTTTTTCTAAGCCAAGTGATAATAACTCGCCTAGAACAAAATGTCTACCTTTTACATCAATTTTTCTTATAACTGCCATTATCTTAGTTTTTAAGTCATACTCTATCTGATAAGCATTCAATATATCAAATATTCTTGCTTGTAGATTTTCAATAAGTTTTTTATTTCTATGATTTTTACTAGCTAGTACTACATTAACCACTAATTTAGAACTTACATCAATCTCTCCCAAGTCTACATTTAGTGTCCCCTTTTTCTCATCTATATAGACATTTTTATCTAAAACATTATCATCTAAAGTAATATCTATACTTTCATAATATATATTTTGATAAAATTCAAGTTTATAACTTCTTAACTTAGGTATAGCAGATAGATTTCCACTTGCAGGATTTATTGTAAATTGCATAGTCTTATCATCTTCGCTGTATTCATACTTTGTAAATGCAATATCTTCTTCTACATAATCTACTAATTCCTTTTCATCTTCATATAGAGTAAAACTTGCATTTGCTCCACAAAATATTTTAATATCAAGTTCATTTGGATTTGAAATTTTATCTCGCTCTATATTAGCATTAAGTACTAAAATACTTCCTGCCCTTGCTAAAACAGGTATACTTTCCAAAGTTCTATAAAACTCAAACTCCCTATCTCCAAAGTATTTCAATCCTGTAAAAATGTCTATCCACTCTCCTTTTGGAAGATAAGCATTTTCAACTGACATATTACTCTTACTATCAGTTTTTGAAGTTATAGGCAGGACTAATAGATTTGTACCAAAATAATACTCATTTCTTACTTCATAAGCTTTGTCAATCCTAGGATTATCATAATACACAGGTAAAATCAGAGGAGTCTTTTCTAAATGTGTTATATAGTTCATTGTATACAAGTATGGTATAAGCTTATGTCTTAACCTCAAAAATTCTATACTTATATTTTTTGCTATAAGATTATAATTCCAAGGTTCTTTGCCATTGAACTCATTTTCTGTACTATGTAATCTTAATATAGGGGAAAATGTTCCAAGTTGCACCCAACGCACAAACAATTCATCATCTTTTATGCCATTCATGTGTCCACCAATGTCATGACTCCACCAAGCATAACCTATATTTGATGCTGTTGAGGTAAAATATGGTTGAAATTTTAAACTTTCCCAAGAAATCACAGTATCTCCTGAAAATCCTACCGGATACCTATGACTTCCTGCTCCTGCATATCTCGATAGTATCAAGGCTCTCTTATTATTTCTACTTATATCTTTATAGTGAAAATAATTTAAAAGCCACAATGGGTCCAGTCCCTTTATACCCGAATTATTGCCCTGCTGCCAATCAATCCACCAAAAGTCAACTCCCTCTTCCTCAAGTTTATGATGAACATATTTAAAATAACCGTCAACAAATTTTTTATCTGTTATATTAAATACAATCGGATCACCATTTTCTATATCAACTCCCATAAACTTTGCAAAGTCCCTATACTTATCCTCATAAGCTCTTACTCCGTCTGCCGGATGAACATTTAAAGTAACTTTTAGCCCCTTTGAATGTAATGTTTCTAAAAATTTCCTAGGCTCTTTAAACAACTTTCTATTCCAAGTATAGCCTGTCCAACCTGTACCATACTTTGGGTCAACCTTTGTCAAATGCCAATCTATATCTATTACTGCTACACTAAATGGGATTTTCTCTTCCTCAAACCTATTCATAAGATTTAAATAAGTTTCATCACTATACTTATAATACCTACTCCACCAATTTCCAAGTGCATAGCGTGGAAGTAGAGGCACTTTTCCTGTAAGTGTATAAAAATCTCTCAAGGCTAGCCTATATTCAAGTCCATAGCCAAAGAAATATAAATCAATAGAATTACTATCTTTTCTAAACTCAAACCAATTATCAGAATTTATTAACATAGAATTGCTATCATCAAGTACAGCCCATTGTTGCCTTGATATAATTCCGTCCTCAAGTGCTATTTCTCCATTGACTCCATCTAGTGTTCTGGCAGTTCCACCTAAAGTAATCTGCTTATCCCCATAATGCCATACTGCCGAACTACTTCCATAATCTCCACTTACATATACCTTTAGCCCCTCTGCACTAAATTCTTTTTTATTATATATTACTCTAAGATAAGAAGTTATAATGATAAGTTCGTCATCATTTTCAACTACTCTGTATTCAAACTTAGGGAAATTCCTATTTGTAACTACCTGTGTAACCTCATCTACAAATATTCCCTTATCACTATATTCCATTCTTATAAGTCTTTCTGTAAGCAAACTAAAACGATACTTATTTCCTTTTATTATCATCTTTACCCCTTTATTCCTGAACTGATAGTAGAACTTTGAATTTGTTCCTGTGCAAGTATGTATATTATGATTCCCGGCAATATAACAACTGAAAGTGCTGCAAAAAGCTTGGTATAATCATAAGAAAATGCCTCTGTAAAAAACTGTAAAGCAAGAGGTAATGTCCTATTATTATCTGAGGCAGTGAGTAAAGAGGCATAGAAATACTCATTCCAATTTGCTAAAAACATTAAAATTCCTGCTGTTGTAAGACCACCTTTTGCAAGTGGTATATTTATTTTCCAAAAAACTGTAAAAAAATTTGCTCCCTCAAGTACTGCCGCCTCATCTAAAGATTTTGGAATTGCCATAAAAGTAGGTCTAAGTATAAATGTTGATATAGCTAATCCCATTGATAAATATACAAGACTTAGCCCCCAAATATTATCATATAATCCAAAATTCATAACTAATGAAAATATAGGTTGTGCCTTTGACTGAGCAGGTACTAAAAGTGTTATAGTATACAATATATATATCAAATTTTTTCCCGGAAAATCAAATTTCGCTAAGACATAACTTCCCATTGAAAATATAAACAAAGCCCCTAATGTTGAACTTAAGGATATTAACAGGGAGTTTATGAAATATCTACCAAAATTATATTTGCTGAAAATATAGTAAAATGGTGCAAAATCTAATTTAGTCAGCAAAGCAAAAGGACTTGAAAGTATGCTTGCATTAGTCTTAAAAGCAGATGCTAATACCCACAATATAGGAAAAATTGATATAACTATTGTAAATATCAATATAGTATAACTAAATACTTTATATGCTCTATTTTTCACGACTTCTTTCTAATATATCCTTTCATTCATTCTAAAAATCTTATTAACTGCATACAATATAATAATTCCTAAAATAAACATTATTATACCATTTGCATTTGCATATCCATACTTTAAATCTAAAATAGACTTTACAATTATTACAGGTAAGTTCATTGTATCATCTCCCGGACCACCTGCTGTGGTTAATGCAATCTGCTCGTACATTGCAATTCTTGCAGTTATTGAGGCTATAATTCCTGTTCCTATTGCATTTCTACAAAGTGGTAATTGAATATATCTAACTATTTGAATGTACTTTGCTCCGTCAACTCTTGCAGCCTCAAATAAATCTGTCGGTATTGCAAATAAGTCATTTAATACAATCAAACTTACTATTACAGCGTAAAACAGCCATGTTAAAGTAACTGCTATAAAGGCATAAGGCGAACTGTAAAACCACTGTACATGAAAATTAGGGTTTATAAGTCTAATAATATTATTAAATATCCCTATATCATCATTAAAAATAAACCTATAAATCATTGACCAAGCAGCTGCACTTATTACATTTGGAATCATAAAAACTGCTCTTGTAAATTTCCAACCTTTAGGTTTTTCAAATAATATAAATGCAACTAATACTCCAAAACCAACATGTATAACTACTGCTATAATTGACCAAAGTAAGATATTTTTTAAAGAAAATAAAAATGCTGCATTAGTAAACATCTTATAATAATTCTCAAATCCAATAAATTTTGGCTTATTAAAACCGTCCCATTTTGTAAATGAAGTATATATTACTGTAAAAATAGGCTGTATATAGAACATTATAAAAATGATAAATGAGGGTAGCAAAAACAAATAAATATATTTATAGTTCTTTCTACTATTTTTGTTTAAACATTTCATTTAAATTCCCCTTATAAATCTACTGTTTAGCCTCCTCTGCCTTTTTAGTTAATTCCTTACAAAAATCTTCAGGAGTTAAGGTATTATCAATTAGTTTAGGTAGTAACTTTCCAAACTCTGAATCTGCTATTGATGCAGGAAGTACATCACCCAATATTGCAACATACTTTGTATCCTTATCCATACTGCTTGATAGCTCATATAGGATTCTATTTTTCTCAAGTTCTTTCAAAAATTCCTCACTATATTCTATATTTGGAGCATCTCCTCCCTCTGCTAATATATATGCTTGTACCTCTGCTTTGGAACTTCTAAACGCTAAAAATGCCTTTGCCACCTCTTTTTGTTCATCACTTGCTAAATTTGATACCCAAAAATCTCCATAGGTGCTTGGGTTGGCAAGTGCAATATTTCCGGGGTATATTGTTGCTTTTACATCATTTCCATTAAAACCATTACTCCATTTATCTTTTGAACTATTTTCAAATTCTGCTGCCATCCATGAACCATTACACATAAGAGCTGCATTATTACTCATAAATGTATTTGCCGCATCAGCATAAGCTGCACCGATAGTATTAGAAGATGCGTTATTTTGCAATAATTTCTGAAGTTTTGAAACAGAATTAATTATTATCTCATTATTATAATCCCATATCTTAGTATCTGTACTAGAATTTAGAAGTTCTGCTCCTCCTTCTTCATTTCCTATGATAGCTGCAAGCATAAGAGAGGTTGACCAAGCATTTTCAGATGTCATAAATGCCATTTTATTATCCCCTATACTTTCTGTAAATTCTTGCATAGACATATCTTTAATATCTTTACTAGGTTTATATAATGCTGTATTATAATATAGCCCTATTGGTCTAAGAACAATTAGTGGATTGCAAATGAGTTTTCCATTTACTGTACAAAAATCTTTTGACTCTTTTATCCAATACCCTGCTACTTCTTGATTTTCTTTAGCATATTCACTTAAATCATATGCCATGTCATTTTCAAGTATTGCTTGTTTAAACCATTGAGTGTCAATTCCACCTGAACCCGGAGAATGAATTAAAGTTGGTAATTTCTTTTGAGCTGCAAGTTGTTTAATTTTTTCTGCATAAGCATCTTGAGGAACTTCTTCAACAACTATCTTGTACTTGCCCTCATATTTTTTATTAAATCTTTCTACTTGTGGCAAAAAGAACTTTGCTCCTACATTTTCTCCTGCAAGATATGTCGGTAATTTAAGTTCAACTTCCTTTCCTGTCTTACTAGAGTTAGTATTACCACAAGCCATAACACTTAAACCAATTAAACCTGACATAACAAGTATTCCAATATTTTTTAATTTCATGACAGCCTCCAATATTTTTTAATCTTAATCAACAAAAACGTTTTTGAAAAATTCAAAAAAATTATAATAGTTTTTCGCTTTCTCCCTCAAGCAGTTGGTGCTCTATATAAACTATACTTTTTTGTATTTCACCATTCATAAGCCCACTCAATAATTTCATACCAATATAGCCTTTTCTTCTAGTATTTTGATTGATAGTTGTTATTCTTGGTTTAATATAGTTAAGTAAGTGTATACCGTCAAAACCTGTTACTGAAAAATCCTCAGGTACTCTATAACCACTATCTTGTATAGCTCTTACAACTGCAATAGCCATTAAATCACTCATGCATATAAAAAGTCGTCCTCTTGTATCCTTAAAGTTATCAAGATAATCTTTTGTCTTAATATAAGCCTCATCTTCATCAAATCTACAATCTATAACATCAACATCTTCATATCTTAAATTATATTTTTTTAAGGCAGATTTAAAACCTTTTAGTCTTGCATGTGTTACTTGTGCCTCCTCCTTTCCCTTAATAAGAATTATTTTATCTAAAAACTTACTTAAACTATATTCTGTAATTTCTCTAAATGCTTTTTCATCATCTGTAAGTACACAAGCAACTTTCCCCCCCTCAATTAAAACATCTATTGCAACACAAGGAATACTACTTTTTCCTGCTTGTAATACATACTCATCTTCTATTTTCATACCAACAAGAATAACTCCGTCCAAACCATATTCTCTACAAAAATCCTCAAGACTTTGTTGTTTTTGTAATTCAGAAGATATTGCATACATTGCAACCGTAATATCATAAGTATGCATATAATCAAAAATACCTCTGAGTATATTTCCTGTAAACTCGTCCATAGGATTATTGCTCCCAAGCCCTGATACAATTACAGCCATATTGTTTTTTCTTTTTAAAGCTAAATCTCTAGCATTTTTACTTGGTCTATACCCAAGTTCTATTGCAGCTTTTTTTATTTTTTTTCTTGTTTCCTCATTGACATCTGAATAATCATTTAAAGCTCTTGACACTGTGCTAATAGATACACCTACATATTTAGCAAGGTCTTTTATAGATACCATAATAATTCCTTTCACAAAAACGTTTTCGATATATTAATAATATATATTTTAACTAGCAAAAAAACAAGTAAATACTAAAAAATCAGCAATAACAACAAAGCTTAATAGTGTTTTTTATATAAAATCACTATTAAGTTTATAAAAATTAGGAGTAGTATTCCTCACTGCCAGTGAGAAAAACTACTCCTAAAAAAATTAAAAACTAAAGTAAAACACTACCTTTTACAACTTTCCTATATCTGAATTATCTAATCCGGAATCTGATACATTACTATCAATATTTTCCTTATTCTTGTCTAAACTTACAGCTCCCAAACTTTCATCAACCTTAGTTTCAACATTTGAAATGCTACCCACTTCTTTATTTATATCATCTGTATTATTAGTGTCATTTGTAAGGTTAATTGAAAAACCGGTAGCACTATCCGGCTTTGGCTCACTCTTAGTCAAATCACTTGGTTTATTTAAATCAACACTTTGATTAAGATCTGTGGCTTGAGCATTTTCACTAGTTTTATTCAAATTTACACCATTTGCTCCTTGTTGGTTTGGATTACCTTGATTTGGATTAACATTAAATCCTTGGTAAGACGGTGCATAGTCTGAACCATAAGTTGTTGGAGCTTGATGAGGTCTATTTATATTTGGGTTATAATTATTTCCCTGTTGTCCTTGATAATTTGGATAGCTCTGATTTGGTCGGTCCATATTTGGTTTATAATTGTTTCCTTGCTGTCCTTGGTAGTTTTGGTAACCTTGGTTCGGATAATCCTGATTTGGGTAGCCCTGATTTTGGTAACCACCTTGTTGCATACGGTTTGCGTAGTAAGTACTATCTGTTTCGCCTTTTAGTTTTCTATACATTTCAGCTACACTAGCATATACATAAGGATTAGTCCAAAAAATTGCGATTAATCCAAATGTAACTATAGTTAATAAATGCCAACCTATAAATGAAAGTCCTAGTGCAAATAATTTCATCTTATTTCCTTGCATCATGTTTTTACTTCTGCTAAGTACTTCTTCCGGAGTTAAGTATGGTTCATCAGCTAAAATATAAGGAACTAAGGCATATTCATAAGCTTTTATAATTCCCGGAATAATAAATAATAATGACCATAAAAATACTCTAAGCTCCACTAAAAAGGAAGTATAAACTTCATTTTTATATGAACCGTTTGTAAATCCAAAACCTAAACTTCCTACTTTAGCATTTCCTGTTCTTGCATTTTCAAGAAAAAACTTTGCTGAACCAATCTGTAAAATATCATATATAAAAATTCTATAAATAGCACTGACAACACTTATAACAATAAAAATAACTATAACTACTAAAGTGATAAATATTATAAGTGATACCATATCATAAGATATTTTATTTGCAATATAAGATAAAATATAATATATCTTTAGTGAATTTGGGTCAACATAATCACCTGACTTAGCAATATTAAGTAATTGGTCTATATTCCCCTTTACTGAAAAATACATACCTGAAAGCAAAGTAAGAATAAAACTTACTAGTACACAAGGCCAGTAATTATTTTTAAACTTCATTTTTCCAATCTGCTTTACTTCTGAAATCACCCACATATAAGCCTCCATTTTTTATAATTTATAAGAATTACTTTATTACTCTATTTTTGAAATCGCTTTCATCATTTTGTAAATTTTATCTTTGTTTCTTTCATAAGCCTCTTTATAAAGTCCACCTGATACATTAGCTAGAACTTCCTGACCGGTAGGGCCAAGTATAAGATTTATATATACTCTTTCATTTGAATATTGGGTATATAGTTTACCTCTTAAGCCTGAAAAGGTTACAAAATCCTCTACTTTATCATATTGTGGAATTCCAACAGTATATGCACCTGCACATACTGTTAGAAAATAAAAATCATCAATTTTTATATTAATTCCACCGTCCATATTAAAATCACTTGGCTCATCTTTTTTTTGTGCTCCAAAACTTCTTACTTCTGCATTTGGAGAATAATAAACCTTAAATTTAAAAGCCTCATTTATATATTCTGCCGGAACTTTATTACCAAACATGGTTTTATACATTTCCTCTTTATCAATAAGTCTACCTGACCTACTCATATTATAACCTTCAGGAGTTTTGCCCTCTGAAATAATGCAGCCGTCATCTTTTACATAGTACCAAATATCAGTAGTTAAATCATGAAACCAACCACTTTTAAAATAACTTCCGTCTTTATACTTGAGTTTCCAACAATTTTCTTCCTTTACCCAACCTGGATAAATCTCACTCAAAGCATATACATTGAAAAAGTTCATAAAAATAAATATACCTAAAAAAACAGCCAACATTCTTTTTTTCATAAGCCCCTCCCTTCGATTAAATCTTTTAATCAAGACATATCACTCCTACTATCACTAAACTAAACCTATGGGTTTAGACAAGCACCTTTAGAATTAAATTTATATTTAACTCCATTTATCTTTAATGTGGTGTTAAATACCATTACACCGTCTCCACCCATATAGTACCATTTTCCGTCGCTATTGTGAACCCAATAGTTTACTCCCATTTCTCCACTACTTCTAAGGTAGTACCATTTATTTGCTGAGTAAATCCATTGTTTTGAAAGCATTCTACCTGTATCACCAAGGTAATACCACTTTCCGTCATAAACCCACTCATTTTCAGCCATACTTCCGTCAGACTTGAGATAATAATATATATTTCCTATTTTCTCCCAGCCTGTTCTCATAACTCCATTTTCGCCTAAGAAATACCATTTATTTTTATCTCTTAGCCAACCACGAGCTAAACTGCCATTTCTATAATAATACCAAACTCCATTTGACTTTTCCCAACCTGTTTTACCTGAAGTCTTAGGTACATCTACTGTATTCCAAGTACCAAAATCGCCCTTATTTCCGGTATCAAGAAATGAAAAAGGCATATACTTTGCTCTTGCAAGTTCGTCAAATGTATGTGTAGAACTTATAGCATGGTCGGGAGTTTGTTCATAGCAATAAACTTCATTACCTGAAACACTCTCAACCAAAATAACATGTCCCGGTTTTACGATAGCATCAGCAGATTTTAAACTTCTATACGCATTTTTCAAATCTGCCTCACTAGGATTATATGCATCATAACTGCCTATCTTTGCAATTCTGCCCTCTCTTATAGCCTTAACAAAACCACCTGTGTTCTGTCTTCTAATTCCCCAGCTTATACTTACAAAACCTGAACAGTCATTTCCAAACTTAGGCATTGCAGCACCGTCGCTCCTTGTAAAGTTTTCATAAAAATCACTTCTATTTAAATCTCCCTTAAACTCATCAAGTGTTCTCTGTACATTTTGAGAGTAAGGCATTCCTGTTACAGTAACACCTGCTCTAAATACTGATGCCCCTCTCCAACCTCTTAAATCACTGCTTGGAGTCCATTTGAAAAACACCATATCCTCTGCTCTATTTAAAATTGTTCTTTGAGCAGATGTATAAGAACCTGAACCTCTTGAGGCAGTATTTCCTGCAACTCCTCCAACAACTACCGTAAATGTAAAGCTTTTATCTTTAAATGAAACAGTTGCTTGAGTCTTTCCTGTTTTAAGTCCCATAACTCTTCCTTGTTCTATCAAAACAAGTTCCGGATTTTCAATACTCCAACTTGCCAAATTGGAAATGTTGTAGTATTTATCTCCACTTCGCCACACGGCATCGATATAAGTTGACCACCCCGGACCTTCTACTGAAATACCTTTTTGTGCAATTAAAAGTTCCTCATCTCCATTTCCCGTAAGCTGTGAATAATAATCACTTGGGTTAAATATTTCCTCAGTATTGTAAAGTTGTTCTGAATAGCCCGTTACCGAGTCTAGGCTATTTCCACTTATAAGTGTTAGTTCGTCTGCATAGACATTTTTACTACAAAAAGTAAATAAAACAAAAAGCATAACTAAAATAAAACTTGAAACAAAATGAAATTTAAATTGCTCCCTAAAATTCATAGTTTCCCTCCATTAATCCTATATTTTATATACTATAATAATAGCATTAACAAATGGATAAGTCTTAAACAAATTAATGTAATTTCTTAACTTTTTCTAACAATATATGTCTTATAAATTTAATTAATGCACTTTATAATATAGCACTTATTCAAATCTTTTTCATATAATAAATTTTTCTCTAAATCAATACTTATATTATTTTTTGATAGTATATCAGCTATCTCTTTAACATTATAGCCACTTCCCCACTCTCCCTTGCCACAATCAATAATTACAAAATTATCTACACTTCTATCTAAGTCTTTTAGTGCTTTTGAAATATTTTCTTTTGGGCAAATGTAGGAGTTTCCCACATTTAATAATGTATATAGTTCCTGAGTTATCGCTGCATTTTTATAATCTGTTATTAAAATAGCTCTTGAGTTTTTGGACTTTGAAATCTGTTTGATTATCTCATTTTCGCCTAAGTATAAATAGGGAACTGGCAAATTTTTTTCATAATATGCAGAACTTTTACTATCATTCTTATAAAAATCTTTATTAAGTGAATAGTACATTGAAAGCCCTGCTAAAATCATATAACCAACTAATATGGTAATTCCTAAACTATAACTTCTATTTGAAAATAAGCTAATCAATAACCTATAAATTATATATACTGTAATTAAAACAAACATCGGAAATAAATTATAATAATATCTAAGTGCAGAAACCCAAGATGCTATACAAATAGTAAGGCTTGAAAATATTGCTACAAGGCTTATACTCACTATCATTTTATCTGTTTCTTGTATTTTAAAATTAAGTTCTAATCTCTTTGTAATTAAAAATATCAAAAATACTGCAATTATAAAAACAATAAACCACACTATCTTTCCTGCAAAAAAAGAGTAATTTATAAATGAGATTAATGAAATAATATTATTTAACAATTTTACAAATAAATTTTTCCCCTCAAATGCAACCTTAGTGTAATTATTATTTTTGCCACTAAGTTGTGTAAGCATGTGAGGAAAAAAGACATAAGCACAGCCTAAGCTTATCATCATTGTAATAGTGTATTTTAAAAATAATTTAAATTCATGCCTACTAAATAATATTAGCACAAATATTGCTGAAATAAAGAAAGATGTAATTAAAAAATAGTATTGTGTAATAGTTCCTAAAAAACAAACTAAACCAACTAAAAATAAATGTTTTATGTTAAATTCTTTTTTTAACATGAAAATATGTAGTAATAAATATAACAAGGTAAAAAAAGTAAGAAGTGAGTACATTCTTATATATATATTCATACCTATACTTGCAGCTGAAATTGTATAAACAAGACAAGCAATTAACGAAAGATTTTTATTCTGATATACTTCTTTGCATATCGTGTAAAAAATAAGCATTATCCCTATATAAATAGCTAAATTAATACCTATTCCACTCCACTTATTAAAGACATTTGGAGTAAGCGAACAAACAGTATTTAAAATCATATAGTACAAGGGAGGGTGAACATCTCTTATCTGATTTTTGTATACTGAAATGTAGTTAAATCTTTCATTTTCTCCAACTGTCATATATTTAAAAAAAGGGCTTTCATTACTATTTTTAAGTTCAGTATTGTAAATGTCATAGTCTGAAATATCTGTCTTATACTCTGCGTTGCTAAGACCATAAGAATACAATTCATCAATAAAATAGCCCTCTTTTACATTTCCAAATAAAACAATTAGTAAAATCCCCAATATAACAATGAAATAAATTCTAAAGTCCTTTTTCTCTAAGCCACTCTTCATAAATAGGATACCCACCTGTATGTATAAATAATATATTTCCCTTTAAAATTCCATTTTCTATATCTTTTAGCATACCATAAAATGCCTTGCCTGTATAAGTCGGATCTAAAAAAATGTTATACTTATTTCTGACTTCTAAAATACTTTTTTCTATCTCTCTATCAAACTTGCCATACCCAAGACCAATATATTTAGAAGTTACTGAAACATTGTTCACATTATCAAAATAGTCAATCTCTCTTGCTATTGAAATACCTCTAATGTGTACCTTTGAGCCTTTTAAATCTCGCCCCCTTATAAGTCCCTCCATAGTCATTCCTGTACCTCTTGCAAGACAAATGTAGTCAAAATTTTGATTTAAAATTTCAGAAAATACTTTTTGATAGGCATTTTTTGCGATGTCTTCATTTCCCACACCACTACTATTGCCATATACATAGTACGGATTAAAGCCATTTTTAACTGCTAAGTTCAACGTATCTTCAACTAAAAGTTTGACCTCATCTTTTTTTATAATTCTAATTTTTGCACCAAATTCCCTGCATAGCCTTTCATTTTCCCTTACAATCCTTACACCGTCATCAGTCGGTATTAAAATCTCACAAGGAATCTCAAGGTCTTTACATAAATTAGCCACAACTCTATTTAGATTTGAACTGCTTGAGCCATACCCAATCATATAGTCTTTTTGCTTTTCAAATAAGTCTTTCATAAATTCAAAGCAGATTCTTACTTTATTTCCACCATAAGAATAATTTAACTTATCATCTCTTTTTATGTAAATGTTTGCATTATGATATTTGCATAAAAATTCTATCGGAGTCGGAACTAAAACCTCGTTTCTAATCTTTTCAAATTTTTTATAAGAAATGTCTTTATCAAACAAAATATTCTCCTAATCAAAGCTTTTTTAATGTGAAAAATGTCTTTTGCAAAAACAAATATAACTTTGGAAACCTATATTCCAAGTTAGTAAAAAATATTGTTCTTATACCTAGTTCTTTATAGAATGCCCTATACTTTTTGGCAAAAATTATATTATAATCCTTAGTATTTACAGCTACCAAAAATCTCAATCTTTTTATAGCATTTAAAACAGTACTATGAAATTTTTCATCTGAAAATTTATCAAACTCAAGGTAAAGCTTTTTCATCTGAAGATAATACTGTTTTTGCTTTTTTAAATAATCTCCATTTTTTTGACTTACAGACCAAGAAGAGCTCACTCCAATTCTATACACTGACATCGGCTTATCCATATAATAAGCACTCCCTTTATTGGCTAAAATAAGCTGTAAGGGAATATCGCCTATTGGACATTCCTCATAAAATTTAGGTAAATCCTTAACATATTCTGTTCTAAAAAATAATGCTGCCGTTGGATAACCACTTTTTTTGTCTATAACTTCCTCAGGACTTAAAAGCAAATTTTTCTTATAAGGTCTTACTAAATTATCAGTGAAAGATAAATCAACTGTTTCTATTTTTGCAGAATGAAAGCAAAAACTCACATCTAAATTTTTATCTAAGTAATTTGCTTGAAGTTGTAATTTATTGTTATCAATCCAATAATCATCGCCCTCACACATTGCAATGTACTGTCCCTTTGCTCTTGGAAAGTTAAATTTTCCACTTGGATTAGTTACGCCTTTTTGATATTGATTTTCAGTCTGATATATAGGCTTTATAATATTTGGATATTTTTTTTCATACTCCCTTATAATATCTGCTGTACTATCAGTAGAGGCATCGTCATGTATTAATATCTCATATTCAAAGTCTGTATTTTGACTTAAAAATGAATCTAATGCCTTTTTTATATATTTTTCATGATTAAATGTAATACAACAAATACTTACCTTAATCATCATTTTCCCCCTTAGTTTTTAAATGAATGAATAGGTGCAGGAATCCTACCCCCTCGCTTAATGAATTTCTCACAAGAAAACTTATTTACAGGAATAATAGGTGCATAGCCTAAAAGACCTCCAAACTCTACCTGCTCCCCAACATTTTTCCCTATAACAGGAATAAGTCTTACAGCAGTAGTCTTTTGATTAACCATTCCAATAGCCGCCTCATCTGCTATAATGCCTGAAATTGTAGTTTCATCAGTATCTCCGGGAATTGCAATCATATCAAGCCCTACTGAACAAACGCATGTCATTGCCTCCAATTTTTCAATGGTTAATGCACCTAAATTTATTGCATCAATCATTCCCTTATCTTCACTTACAGGAATAAATGCTCCTGAAAGACCACCTACATAAGATGATGCCATTACACCACCTTTTTTAACTTGGTCATTTAGCATTGCAAGTGCAGCCGTCGTTCCTGCCGCTCCCACTTTCTCAAGCCCTATCTCTTCAAGTATTTCAGCAACTGAATCTCCAATAGACGGAGTTGGTGCAAGAGATAAATCTATTATCCCAAATGGAATACCCAGCCTTTTACTTGCCTCTTGTGCCACAAGCTGACCGACTCTTGTTATTTTGAATGCAGTCTTTTTAATGATTTCACAAAGCACCTCAAAATCCTTTCCCCTTGCACTTTCAATAGCTGTCTTTACTACTCCGGGGCCGCTAACACCTACATTTATTATAGCCTCTGCCTCTGTAACACCATGAAATGCACCTGCCATAAATGGATTATCGTCCGGAGCATTACAAAATACTACAAGTTTTGCACAACCTATTGAATCTCTATCTCTTGTTTCAAATGCTGTCTGCTTTATAATCTTCCCCATTAATGCTACAGCGTCCATATTTAGCCCTGCTTTAGTTGAGGCAAGATTTACAGAACTACACACATAATCTGTATTTGCCATTGCACTAGGAATTGACTCAATCAAAAGTTTATCCGATGAAGTCATACCTTTTGAAACTATCGCAGAATATCCACCGATAAAATTTACACCCACTTTTTTTGCTGCTCTATCAAGTGTCTTTGCAATACTTACAAAATCCTCACTTGTTTTACAAGCACTCGCCCCTACTAAAGCTATTGGAGTTACTGATATTCTTTTATTTACTATTGGAATACCAAAATCTTTTGAAATTGATTCCCCTGTCGATACTAAGTTGCCTGCATAAGAAACTATTTTTTTATAGATATTTTGATTAAGCTTATCTAAGTCAGAATCAATACAATCAAAAAGACTTATCCCCATAGTTATTGTACGAACATCAAGCAAATCATGCTCTATCATTTTATTTGTTTCAGTTACCTCAAAAATATTTAACATAAATTCCTCCCATGGTCTATCATTATATTAGTTATAATAATCCTCTAAGAAATAATTCTCCACCTAGCTTTACCTGCCTGTATATACTATACATCATCATTTCTATTAATATAATTCCATTCCATAATATTTACCTTATATGAAACCACTCCTTTTACAACATGCAACAAAAACTGTATCGGTGTTTTATTTTCTAAATAAACACGCATTTCAACTAGAACTCCTGTAAACATTGGAATAGTATTTTCCAATTTAGTTGAAAATTTTAATTCTATATAGTAATTTGTGTATTCTTTTAAAATATTAGATTTATTTATCTGCTCAATAACCTTTTCTTTATACTTAAAATCAACAGATAACATCTTTTCAAACCATGACTTTTCACATTCATTTAATTCATCATTATCTATCATAGTTTTAATTAACCTATTTTATATGCAATAATCTATTCATTAATTCATTTACTATTGAATCAAATTCTTCTTTTTCTCCGTTATATGACCATTCATGCAATTTACTCTTTTCTAAAGCACCATTTAAAATTATAATTAAATCTTCTTTATAAGACTTTAAAAAATCTGTATTCAATTTTGATATTTCTTCAATCATTTGTCCGTCGTACTGTTCGCCAATAAATATATCTTGTTTTAGATATTCTAAAGCCTTATTCATTGCAAGTTCAATAAATACTTTTTAACGCAACATTCTCAAAATATCAAAAATAGTTATTTCATCTACTGTCTTTTCAATTAGATTATTGTACCATATTTGTAATGGATACAACGATTCCCCTAAAATCTTCTTACAATGAAATATATCCTTTAATTTTCTACTCATCTATCCTCTTACTAAAAATATGTATCCTATTCATCTCTTTAAAATCTGAATCAATTCTTTTAAACTCTCCGTCTAAAAAATCAACAACAAAATATCCACAATTTCCTATAGGCTGTTTCCAAATATCAGCTAATTTAAGCTTATCTACATACATAAGTAAAGCATGTATCAATGCACCATGGGATAATACAAGTACATTTTTATCCTTAAGCTTTTCATTTTTTGAAAGGTCTAATAGAAACTGAGTTCCTCTCTTAAGCAAACTGTCATAAGTTTCAACTGTATCTACATTTCCACAAGTTTCAGGAAATTTAAAGAACTTGTTCATAATCTCATTGCCGTAAGCTTTTTGTCCATCATATTTTCCAAAACTTATCTCTGCTATTCTGTCATCTATAACTATATCATTTTCATCTTTTCCTGAAATAATTTTTGCAGTTTGTCTTGCTCTTGTCAAAGGGCTTGAATACACAAAATCAAAGCTTACACCCTTTTTATCTAATTCATTTTTCGTTTTTTCTGCCTGTTTTATTCCCTCTTCATTTAATGGAACATCTATTCTACCCTGTAATATTCCTGTTCTATTTGCCTCTGTCTGACCATGACGCATAATATATATCATATCTTTACTCCTTTACTTTTCTTTTTCCTGCATAAATTTATCAAAACCACTTCCTGATATTGACCTTTGCAAAAGTTCAGGTAACTTTTCAGGGGTACAAGCAAAACAAGGTATTCCCATAGCTGCAATTTTACCTGCAATAACAGTATCATAATAAGGTTTTCCGTCATCTCCTATTGCAAGCAAGCACACAACTGTAACTCCTGATTGTTTCATATCTTCAAGTCGCCTTAAAAGACCTGCCCTATTTCCTCCCTCTAATAAATCTGAAATTAAAAAGAAAATAGTTTTCTTTGGATTTTCTATAAACTGACTACAATAAGCTATAGACTTATTTATATCAGTTCCTCCTCCAAGTTGAAAGCCAAAAAGCAAATCTACGGGGTCATCTGATTTTTCAGTTAAATCTACTACTTGAGTGTCAAAAGCTACTATTCTTGTTTTAATTGAGGACATACTTGCAAGTATGCAACTCATAATTGAAGAATAAATTACTGACTCTCCCATTGAGCCACTTTGGTCAATGTCTAGTATTATAGTAAATTTATTTGCAGTTGTTGTACTTGACCTGTCAAAAAAGTAGTAATGTTCAGGAATTATCTTTTTTAGTTCAGTATTATAATTTTTTATTCCCTGACGAATAGTTTTCTTAAAGTCAAGTGCTGAGGCTGACGGAATTGGAGAATGTTGTTTTTTATTAAGTGAGGCTGTAACTGCACGTCTTATATCATTTGCAAGAAGTTCATTAATCTGTTCTACAATCTTTTTTATATATTCTCTCACGCTTTCCTTACTTCTTTTAGGTACTTGATCTTTTAAGAGTAAAATTGTGCTTGCCATGTTTACATTCGGCTCAACATTTTCAAGCAATTCAGGCTCAAATATCAGTTGTTTAAGCCCACATCTTTCCATGGCGTCGGTTTGAATAATCTTAACAAGTTCCTTATCAAAGTAGTTTCTTATATCTCCTAGCCACTTTGTAATATTAGGGCTTGACGCCCCTTTTCCTCCTGCCCTGCCACTAGCACCAACATTATTATTAAAATCAAATTTACCACTATTATTATATATCGCTGCTAAGGCATTATCCAAAAGATAATCTTCCTCTGATAAAAAATCTGCTCCCTCATTCATTGAACTAAATCTATCTTCACTCTCATCTCCTAATATAAGTCGCCAACGTTTTAGTTTATCCTTTAATTCCATAAATCTCCTTATTTATCTAAAAGTCAAAATCAAAATCATCTAATTGATTAATTGTTTCCTCATCTAATTTAGGAATTTCAGTATTTAATATTTCACTTACCTGAGCCGGATTAACTCCCCAAATCTCTCCTAAATTTTCGGCTATTTGATCTTTTTCACTAGCATTATAATTTGTAAATGCTCTCCTTAGACATACAAGCGAATGTTTAAATTCATCTTCATCTAATGTATCCATATAATCACTTAACTTAATCCATAAACTTTGCCTTAGTATAAGTGAATAATGATTTTTCATAGAAAGTCCCTCAAACCAACCTGCACCAAGTTCAGCAGGCATTCCCTTTGAAAGTCTTTTTTCAACTTCAATTCCGAGTCTATCTGCATTTTCCTCTCCAAGGTCAAGTAAAATCGCCATACATAGACCTGAAATCTTGGTATTAAGGTCATCTCTTGTAGCGATAAGCTTAATTTTATTTATCCAAATCTCCTTTTCCAGTTCATCATTTTCCATAATTATATTATTTAAGGTTAAAATGTCATCTGCCAATATGCTTGCAGCATTTGTATCACAATTTGCCTCTTTTTCCAAGTTAAGAGTTGCTCTTAATGTAAGTTTATATAAAAGAGGGCTTACTCCTGATAAATCAAGTTTTCTTATATCTCCATAGTTAAGTGCCATATTTAAAGAATTTGAAATAGCAGCAATGTCATGTATTGAAATATTTTCCATACTAAATTCATCAATTTTTTGTAATGCTAAATATAAATTCTTAGGAAGTCCACAAAGAAATGAATCTTGAAAAATCTCTGCGATTTGACTTAGTTGTGTGATATTTTTAATTCTTTCTCCAAGCTCAAAACTTGCAGCCATTTCAATAGTATCTCCCTTTAAAATACTTTCTACAAGCTGTATCTCTGCCTCGGGAGTCCACCTAAGCACCCACTTTTCCTGCCAAGAACCACTTTCTTGATTTGAAGAATTTACTGTTGCAAATGCTATCTTTAGGACTGAAAGTTTATGCAAGAAAAATGAACGGTTCAAATCTAAAAATGCTAGCTCCTTTGATTTTACTCTTATATTTTCTCTTAAATCTAAAACTAAATCTTCTGCTGTAACTGATTTATATTTTTCTAATTTTAATTCAGCTAACTTTTCATAAAAATCAACTTGAATAGAAGTTTGTACAGATTGAGGAGGAATAGAACCAATCTTAGTCCCTATGTCAGTACTTGCAAATGCAAGCACAAGTTCAGAAAAAGAACCATGCCCCATACAGGTAACAGCTGCATCTCTTAAATCTGAAAATGCAGGTATATTAGAACCTCTCATCTTAGCAAGTTGAAATGCAAGTCTAACAGCCTCAATAACTTCAGCAGATGACACAATATTTCCATGTTCTCTTTGAAACTTTGCCAAAGTTGACAAATATTTATACACATGTGCGTCTTTAACATTTTCAACTCTATTTTCCCATATAAGCTCATAATACGCAGGAGCTTTATTTCCTGCCCCATAGCCGGAACGCTCACTAAGTCTAAAATATGAATATGGCATTAAAGTTTTCTTTGACTCTTTTTTAGGTAATGCCTTAAGTTGTTCATCACTTAGAAAGTCATTTTCATTTTCTTCAAAAAGCTTTATTCCCTCAGTGTGAAATGCTCCTGTAATTATAACTATTTCAGAAAGCTTAATTCCTGTATCTAAAGCCTCTTTTATAACTCTTCTCATATAACTTTCTCTTACTATATCCTCAGCTACACGAGTATTTTTATTTAAGCTAAATTCTCTTATACTTTTTCCAAACTCATAACTTCCATTAACATAAGAATCTAAATCATCACAATGTTCTATTGTTCTTTCCCAAAATACTTCTGAATCCTTATCTACGCTTAACTTATCAAGTTCAGCATAGACATTAAAATCACTGCCTGAAACATTTCTCTCTACATCATTAAGCCCTAAAAATATATCACTTGGCAAGTCGCAAAATCTACATTCTACCTTTTTTTGCTTACCCCAAAGAAGAGCTTGATACTCAGGAGAGTAAATTGAAAATGGATACAATATAGTTTGTACAGGTGCAACAGTTGTATAAGCCATAACTGCAAATGGTGGCTTAATCTTTTTATCAGTTATTGCCGGTATTAAATTATTAAAATCTGACGGCCCTTCTATCAAAATAAGTTTCGGTTTGTACTTGTCTAAATATTTTCTTACAAAAAATGCTCCTGCCGGAGATAAATGGCGTATACCAAATGTATTCATAAATACTCCTTTAATTCAACTACACTTTAGCTAACAGTATAACACAAAGTTATTTCTTTTCCTATTGCTAAAACTATGCAAAACTTGATTAGTTGTAAAATTTCACTTATAATCAAATTTATCAAATGAATTGGAGGATTTGGAGAATAATGGCAAATCTTTTATATAGTGAACAAGTAGATAGGGAAAATGTATTAAAGCTAAGACAGCTTGCAAATGAACTTCCAAGCTATTGCAAGGAGTTTTTTAGAGGTATAGAGCCTAGAACTCAATCAAGAACCAGAATTGCGTATGCTTATGATTTAAAAGTCTTTTTTACATTTTTATATGAAAATAATCCTGACCTTAAAAAAGAGTATGAAAACATAAAGTATATTCCTGTTGAAGTAATGGACTCACTCACTCCAATAGACATTGAGGAATATATGGAATATTTAAAATATAGAACTGATAATGTACATGAGGTATTTAATAAAACTACCGGTGTAAAACGTAAAATCTCATGTTTAAAAAGCTTGTATAAATATCTATATCGTACTGAAAAGATAAATAATAACCCAACTGAAAGAATATTTATGCCTAAGCTACATGAAAAAAATATAGTTCGTCTTGATGTAGACGAGATTGCAATTTTACTTGATGAGGTAGAAACAGGAGATAAACTAACTCAAAAACAAAAAGACTATCATAAAAAAACTAAGATTAGAGATCTTACAATACTTATGCTAATGTTAGGTACAGGCATAAGAGTATCTGAATGTGTCGGTCTTGATTTAAACCACATAGATTTTAAAAATAGCTGTATTAAGGTTTTTAGAAAAGGTGGAAAAGAGGGAGTTGTTTATTTTGGAGATGAAGTTTTTGAAATGCTTTTAAACTACTATGATTTAAGAAAATCAATAGTTGCAAAACCCGGACATGAAAATGCTCTATTTTTATCTCTTCAACAGACTAGATTAGGGGTTAGAAGTATTGAAAAATTGGTAAAAAAATATGCTACATTGGTTAATCCTTTAAAACATATTACACCACATAAATTACGAAGTACTTACGGTACAAATCTTTACAAAGAAACAGGAGACATTTATCTTGTAGCAGATGTACTTGGTCATAAAGATGTAAATACCACTAGAAAACATTATGCTGCCATTGAAGATGACCGTAGAAGAAGTGCAAAAGATGCAGTAAAACTAAGGAGAGGATAGCCCTCTCCTTTTTAATCAATCTGCCAAATAACATACTATGTTTGCCTTAATGCTATCATTACCCCCATATAGTGTAAGTGGAAGAACAAATATATCTTTTTCATTATTTGTATTTTCTGAATTTGCTACATACAGAGCTAAAACATATTTACAATCTGCTTTTAATTCAATTTCAAATTATTTAAATTTTTTCTCTATAAAAAAAGCACCAAATAACACCTATTCCCCAATAAGTATTAATGATGCTCTTTCATAATCATTTCGCCAATAAAACAAATAAAATTAATAAGGTAATTTAGGAGAGTTTATCTCATTACTTGTCTGCATACCACCTACATTTACCTTGCTCATATCAAGTAATTTTGCTCTCATTTCACTTTCAATCTGTCTTAACTCAACCTCTGCCGCTCTTCTCTTTTGTCTGCCCTCTTCTTGAATTCTTACAACCTCATCAAATGTAGAAATAAGTGCTTGATTTGTAGTCTTTAGAGTTTCAATATCAATAATACCTCTTTCTGACTCTTTTGCAGTTTCAATAGTTGCCATTTTAAGATTTTCAGCATTTTTCTTAAGCATTTCATTAGTTACATCAGATACTGCTCTTTGAGCTTTTGCAGCCTGTGTAGAGTGATTAAGACCTATTGCTATTACCATTTGGCTCTTCCATAGTGGAATTGTATTTACCAAAGTTGACTGTATCTTTTCAGACATAACAGTATCATTACTTTGAATCAAACGTATTTGAGGTGCCATTTGAAGTGAAACAGTCCTTGAAAGCTCTAGGTCATGTAGTTTTTTATCAAATCTATTGCACATTTCTGAAAAGTCTTTTGCCGCCTGTGTGTCCTCAGGTAAGTTTGATTGATTAGCCTTTTCAATAAGCTGTGGAAGTTCAACACTTTGTGCATGCTCAAGCTTTTTCTTTCCTGCAAGTATATACATAGAAATTTCTTTAAAGTATGCAAGATTTAACTTATACATCTGGTCAAGCATTGCAACATCTTTTAAAAGTGTAATCTGATGTGCCTCAAGTGCTGAAGAAATCTTATTTATATTAACTTCTGCCTTGTCATACTTTGCCTTAAAACTTTCAAGCTGATTTGCTTTCTTTTTAAAGAAACCAAATAATCCCTTATCATCATTATCACTACTTTCCAAAGTTCTAAGCTCTGTAACTACACCTGTAAGCATAGTTCCTACTTCTCCCAAGTCCTTGGTTCTAACTGAATTTAATGCTGTTTCGGCAAAAGATGCAATCTTTTTTTGACTTCCTGCACCATACTGTAAAACGGTTTGAGAATTGGTTAAATCTATTTGACTTGCAAAATTATCAACCATTTTCTGCTCTTCAGGAGTAAGTCTTAGCTCCTCTTGAACCTTATTTTTAATTGCAACCTGTTCTACCTTTGTCTGTGTTTGACTTAATGTTTCTTCTGTTTTAAAAGGATCTAATGTAAGATTTGGAGTCGGAATTTCCTTACTCAATAACTCCTCCATACTCATTTGTCCTTGCATATTTTGGTTTGTATCGCTCATATTCCCCTCCTTAATTTTACTGCATGCCACTTATTTCATCTTTAGTAAGTCCCTCTTTTGCAAGCATGGTTGTTAAAACCTGTGCATCAGAAGAGGCATCGTATACATCATTTTTAAATAAATTATTAAGCATTTCTATAAATGCCTGATTTATAGTATCTAAAGTATTTTCAATTTCTGTTTTTGCATTTATTATTTCATTACTTGGAAAACTTATTTTATCAAACTCCTTATATTTATCTACTAATTTAACTGTAGTCGGTAAATAATATTCCATAAATTTTTTCATCTGGCTTGATTCTTCCGGTTTAACCTTTACTCTTGCAAATATCTCTTTAAGTAACTTCTCCAAGTTATCAAGTTTTTGTGATATAATTTCTCCCGGAATATCATCATTTAATTTCCTAAGCTTTCTTATATAATCTTCTCCCTCTGAGATAAGGGAAATCCACTCAGCCTTTTGTTCATCAGTCAAAGAGGCTGCTGCATCACTATCTTTAAGTTCTGAGTCAGCAATTTTTTCAGACACTTCAAGTTGTCGTCTTTGTTCCTCTATTTCAATGTAATTCCTATATGCTCTATTGTTAAGAATAAGTGTACTTCTTGAGGCGTCAAAATGTGCATCAGGAAAAATCCCCTGCTTTAAAATAGCCTCTAAGTTTTTAGTTACATTTCCAACTGATTCCCCTGTCATTCTTGCCAGTTCTGCAATATCAATATATTCCCTATCCTTAATATAATTATAATATCTTTTTGCATTATTTATATTGTTTATTTTTAACTGACCTGCAAAAATCCCAAATACTGAAAGCCCCATAAAAGCTGACCAAACTACAATACTAGAAACGCTTGTTGTAACCCCTCCACTTAAAAGCGTAATTCCAAACATTACCCCAAAAAACCAACCAAAACCTCTTTGTAGATTTCCTGATACTGACTTACTTTTCTTAAATCTTACAAGTCCATTTTGATTATAGTTATTATATACAGGATTATATTGATTGACATTGTTATATTTATTATTAGGGTTTACTACATTTCCTTGTACTTGTCCATTTTGATCATAATTTCTATAAACAAAGTTTTTTCCCTGTCTACTTGAATATCTGACTCTTGGTCTAAAAGACTCAGAATTGATATTTATATTTAAAGCCTCATTTACAGTAGTTGAAATTGTATCCTTAATTTGTCTATTTAAGTCTGAAAAATCTCCTGACGAAATCGCTCTTTGTACAGATTCCTTGATATCTTCTCCGATTCCTAAGCTGTCCTTCAAGTCTACACCTCCTCTTAGTATTTCTTTGTAAAACTTTTAGATGCTTGTCTAAATCATCATATCATATATTATGTACTAAAATTACCTATTTGTCATCACTTTTTTCATTATTTTTTTGTAAATTGATTAAGACAAAAAATAGTGCCTAAACCATAGCATGGTCTGACACTACTTAATTTATTATTCTTCACTTTCTATTAGATTTCCCATACTAGAAAGTGAAATTCCTATTGTAGCTGTATTATGTAATAATGCAGATATTTTAGGTGGTAAAATTCCAAGTGTTCCTAATAAAATCAAAGAGGCATTATAACCAATAATAAAATTATAATTATTATGTATTCTTTCCATAAGCCTATTTGCAATTAGCTTAAGCACTGCAAGTTCCATTAAGTTATTACCTGAAATTGTAACATCTGCAACTTCTCTTGCAATAGCTGCTCCCTCTGATATAGCAATACCACAATCTGCCTCTGAAAGTGCCAAAGAGTCATTTATACCGTCGCCAATCATAATGACCTTATTACCTTTTTTCCTTTCATTTCTAATGTAGTCTGCTTTTTCGTCAGGTAAAACCTCTGCATAGAACTCATCAATACCTACTTGCTCTGCAATAGACCTTGCTGTTTTTTCATTATCCCCTGTAATCATTACTGTCTTTTTAATTCCAAGTTTTTTAAGTTCTTCTAATACAAGTTTTGCCTCATCTCTCAAAGGATCATGTATACATATAATAGCTGAAAGTTTACCTCCTATTGCAAGGAATAGATAAGAAAATTCAGGCTTTAATTCATCAAGTATTCCCTCATCTTCTTTTGCAATTTCAGTCTTTTCATCTTCAAATACAAAATGCCTACTTCCTATTATAACCTTTATATCATTTCCATTGCCATTACTTAACTTATTTTCTCTATGTTTATTTAAGTATTTTACATCAATAGTGGTAGAAATTCCATGTGCTACAATATAATTTACTTTAGAATGCATTTCATTATGAATTATACCCATATCAGCTGCTTTTTTGACAACAGCATTTGCCATTGAATGAGGGAAATGTTCTTCTAAGCAAGCTGCTATTCTAATCATTTCTTCTTCTTTTTCCCCATGACAAGCAATAACATTTGCAACGGTTGGACATGCCTTTGTTAGAGTTCCTGTTTTATCAAGTACAATGGTATCTGCCTCAGCTAATTTCTCAAGTGCCTTGCCTCCTTTTACTCGTACACCATGGAAACTTGCCTCTCTCATTGCAGAAAGTACAGATAAAGGCATTGCAAGCTTTAATGCACAAGAAAAGTCAACCATTAAAACTGAAACTGCCCTTGTAATATTTCTTGTAAATAAATAAGTAAGTCCTGTTCCAAGAAGTGAATAAGGTACAAGTTTATCTGCAATTCTTGAGTACTTAGCCTCTGCATTTGACTTGAGTTTTTCAGATTCCTCAATCATTGCAACCATTTTATCATATCTTCCTTGACCTGCCTCACTCTTTACTTTTATTAAAATACTTCCCTCTTCTATAACTGTACCTGCATAAACTGAAGTATTTTTCTTTTTATGCACAGGCACTGATTCGCCTGTAAGAGAGGCTTGGTTTACCATAGCATTTCCCTTTTCAACAGTTCCGTCAATAGGGATAATGTTACCTGCATTTACTCTAACTATATCCCCTGTTTTTACTGTTGATATAGGAACTTGAACCTCAGTTTTATTTGTAACAAGCCATACCTTATCTACATTAAGCTGCATACTTCTTACTAAATCGTCAAGTGATTTTCTATAAGTCCATTCCTCTAAAAGCTTACCTATATTTAAAAGTAACATAACTGAAGATGCCGTTGAAAAATCAGCCCTTACAATAGAAGTACCTATTGAAATTCCGTCAAGAACTTCTACTGTCAGCTTACCTTTAAATAAGTTTTTAACTGCTCTAACTATAAACGGCACTGCATGAACAACTGTAATTATTGTACTGATTGGCTTTGGTATAAATATATCTCTAACAAATTTAGAAACTAAAAGTGATACAAGTCTATCAAAGAAATCTCTGCTAAGTTTTCTTGAATTACTTATTGGAATCATTGCTGCAAGTTTTTTATCTTCAAATGAAAACTTTGACATAATGGATAAGACTTCTTCTCTTTTTCCATTGTTATAATGAATTACAACATCATTTGTCCTTTCATAAACATTTGATCTGATAATAAAACTTTTAGACTCTAAATAAATAAGTAGCATATCAGCCTGCTTTAAATCCATTTTCTTGGAAATAAGTCTAAGTCTGATACGCCCCTTTGATTCATGTAATATTTGACATTTCATATTATGCCTCTGAACTTGAACTATCTTCTATAATCTCTTCTTCTGTCTTGCGATTATCATTTATATCCTTAGCCTCTGCTAAAATATCATTTACATTTTCCTGTAAATTTGTAGCTGTATCCATAACATACTCTTTAACTCTTAAAGCTGCCGCTGTTGTATGAGCATAAGCTTTCTTTGCGTCTTTACTTGTTAAAAGCTTAATTCCTGCTGAACCAAATAATACTCCTCCTACAAACAATGCTACTTTTCCTAAACCTTTATTTATCATTTTGCTCTCCTTTTCTTTAAACATAGTTTTAATATCACACTAATAATATCTTACACTAAGTCTATAATTTATGTAGTTGTTGCAAAATATCTATTTGTATGGGGTTTGTACCCCTACGGGGGACAAACCCCAATAATACATAAATATATTTATTTATTTTTCAACTGTAAACAAATAAAATACTGATATTCCTAAAACTAGATTTGCAACAACTCCTATTTATACTTAATGCTTAAAAACGCTAATTTATTAATGCGACTCCTTTTGATAGAGCCTATAATAACAGATAGTTTTTAAATTGTATATATGTTTTTATTACATTTTTATTTAAAATTAGATAAAAGGTAAACTATTATTAAATTTAAATGTAATTATCATTTGTATTTGATATATTAAATCAAAAAGTTAGTTTTGACTAAATTTCTCCCTTAGCTTTTTTAATTCCTCTTCACCTATACCGTCAAGCAAATAACTTTTTCTTGTCTGTGTAGAATTTGAATAGTCAATATTTTCCCTTATATCTTTTTCAGTCTTTTTGACCTCTTCATAAAACTCCAAGGCAGACATTAAAAGACAGCCTTGACTCCTTATAATAACCTGTTCCATATTATCTGAAGTAACCACTGTAACCTTACATTTACGCCCTAATTCATGTGCAGTCTTTTCTATATATCTATCTGCTGTTTCAGCCTCTTTAGTGTATACAATATATAGCTTTTTCTTATTTTCTAAATCAACACTTTCCTCAGAATTTTTTATATACTTGCTTACCTTACCTGTGTCATATTCTATAATTTCTGTTTTATGCCCCTTTAATCTATATGCGTCAAACACTAAAATCATATCAACTGCCTTAAACACTTGATAATTTGAAAGTATTTCTAAAAGTTTTTCTCTGGCAGAATCTATATTTATATTTGCAATTTCTGCAAGCTCTTTCCAAGCAAATATAACATTATAACCATCAACAAGTATAAATTCTCTAAGCAATTTAGTTTCTTTAAATATATAAGGCTTTTCAGGCTTTGGCTTTGAAATAGGCTTATCCCAATCTCCTATCCTAGGCTTAACCTTTCCATAGGTTCTCTCAAAAATAGCCATTAACTCCTCACTATCAGCCTTTGACTGATCATAAGTTGATTTTACAACATTTACTTCTACATTTTCATCTATCTCTTTAAAATCAAAATAGCCAAGCCCACTATCCACATGCATATATCTATGCACTTCATACCAAGGCACAATAAAACTATTACCATGTGAACAGAATACTGAAAATGCAGGATTATCTAAATCACTTTGTGGATTATATAAAGTACTTTCGATAACTTCTTGCGTATTATGACATTTTTCATAACCACTAAAAGACAAAGATATATTTCCAAGCCCTTTTGAATATGATAAGACTTCCTCTTGATAATTTTGCATGCAGGCGGCAGGAGCTTTCCCAAGTATAAAAGCATTTTCCTCTAAAATTTCAGGTGCATTAAACTCTGCAAACATAAGGTTCAAATCATTTAATGCTCTACCTAAATTAGCTGACGGAATTTCAAGCCTGAAATTATAAAAAGGCTCTAAAAGCTCAACTTCTCCCCTTTCAAAACTCCACAAAAGCCCATGTCTTATTGCTCTTATAGTTGCCTCCTTAAAATCTCCACCTGAAGTATGCTTAATGTGAT
Source organism: uncultured Lachnoanaerobaculum sp. (assembly GCA_937925515.1). Taxonomy (GTDB): domain Bacteria; phylum Bacillota; class Clostridia; order Lachnospirales; family Lachnospiraceae; genus CALALP01. The sequence goes on from CALALP010000045.1 coordinate 84,627, forward strand.
TTTTACCTGTAATTAAACTAATCCTTAAATCAGTAAGTTCAAAGCCCCCTAAAACCCCTGAATAAGCTTTTGAATATAAGACGCCCATAACTTGATTTTGCCAGTTTGAACTTATATCATCTTCTAATGCAGTCGTTTCAAACTTAAGTCCACTCCCTTTTTTAAGCGGCTCTATAAGTAAATGAACCTCGGCATAATGTTTTAAAGGCTCAAAATGTCCCACTCCCTCAATACTATTTGTTAAAGTTTCTTTGTAGATAATACTTCCCTTTGAAAAATTGACCTCTGTCCCAAGCCTTTCTCTAATAATATTTTGTAAAATCTCTATTTGAACCTGCCCCATAAGCTTAACATTTATTTTCTGAGTTTTTTCATTCCATACAATACCTATTTCAGGAATTTCCTCTCCTATTTGCTTTAAGCCCCCCATAAATAAATATATGTCGTTCTCATTTTCCAAAATAATTTCATAATTTAAAACAGGCTCAAGATAAAGCTTTTGATAAAATCTAAAATCAAACCTAGTATTTATCTGTTCATTAGATGAACTGACTATCTGACCTGCATAAGTTTTATCAAGCCCTGTAAGAGTTGCTATCTCCCCCTCATAAATTATATTTTTAGTTTCAAATTTATTTCCATTATAAAGCCTTATTTGGTCAATCTTTTCTTCACCTGCAAATGCTTTTGGACTTAAACTCCCATTTATAAGACGAATATGTGTAAGTCTAACTCCCTTATCTCTAGTTATCTTATATACATAAAATCTATAATTGTCCTTTTCATAGACATTTCCAATGTCATTAAGCACTTTATAATCAAGTGTGTAAATGTTTAATAAATCAAGTAAGTCCTCAACTCCCCTAAGTTTAAGTGCAGAACCAAAACTACAAGGAAAAACTTCTCTTTCTGCAATAGAATTAATTATACTTTCATTAGAAACTACTCCTTTTTCCAAGTATTCATTCATTAAATTTTCAGAACACATTGCAATCTCATCAAAAAAAGTGTCCTCATTACCCACATTAAAATTTATAATTCTACTATCTAAGTCAGTCTTTAACTGTTTAATCACATTTGCAACATTTACCCCTGCCTGATCAACCTTATTTATAAATATAAATGTAGGTATTTTGTAATTTTCAAGTAACCTCCACAAAGTTTTAGTATGACTTTGAACACCACTTGAGGCACTCACCACAAGTATTGCATAATCAAGTATTGCAAGTGTTCTCTCCATTTCTGCCGAAAAATCTGTATGCCCCGGGGTATCCACTAAACTAATTTCCATGTCTTTATAATTTAATCTTGCAATCTTTGAAAAAATAGTTATTCCTCTACTTTTTTCAATCTCAAAGGTATCTAAAAACGCATCTTTATTATCAACTCTACCTTGATTTTTAATCATTCCACTTGTATATAAAAGTGCCTCACTCAGGGTTGTCTTGCCTGAGTCTACATGAGCTAATATTCCTATACTTATCTTTTTCAATTAGATGACCTCTCTATTCTATAACATCTAAACACCTTTATATAATTATAACAGATAAGCATTACAATAGTAAATTTTAAAGAATTATTAAAATAATATTATTTCTAGTAAAATGTTATGTGCATTACTACTAAGTACTAGTTTAAAATATCTAATCAGCACTAATTATTATAACAAAAAAAGAGTTGCTACTAATTTAGTAAACAACTCTTATCTAATGCGGGAAAAGGGACTTGAACCCTCACGATTTTACAATCACTAGATCCTTAGTCTAGCCTGTCTGCCAATTCCAGCATCCCCGCTTGTGTTTCAACACGAAAGGTATTTTAGCACAAAATATAAAAACATGCAAGTGGTAAAAATTATTTTTTACAAAAAAAATAGGAACTCGGACACGACGGTAAATGCAAAAGCCCTCCCTCAAACGTCCAAGACGCTCCGTGCTAAAAGTTCCTACAAAAATATTATATTTTATAAATAATTATATGTCAAGAAATCTGATTAACTCGCCTACAACACCCATTTACTCTTTTTTCTCCAAACAATTTGCCGATTCATAGGCTACATTAGCCAGTTCCTCACATCTACTAACTTCACTTGTCATGTTTTCTTTATTAATCTTTTTAAATACGATATCATGCTCTTCCATTTTGGATATTAACCTACTCCATAAATCTACATTTCTGACAGGTGGAAAATGTCTTCTTTTCCAATTATTTTCAACCCATTTTTCAACCCAATTATACCTTATGGCATCTATAACAAATGTAGAATCAGTATAAACTTCTATTCTACAAGGCTTAGTAAGTTTATCAAGTCCGTCAACAATTCCTCTTAACTCTATACCTGTTTTTCCGATAACAGTTTCGCCTTCATTTAAAGCTTTCTCATGTGTTACGCCTTTACTGTCAGTATAACTTACTAAAGTCCCATATCCACCTAGACCTATTCCCTCCTCAGCCTTGCTGATTGTATAAAGCTTAACTAACTGCATTTTCTGCTCCCTCAAATTTTAGTATATAGAAAAATACAAAATACATTTTACCAATCTCTAATACCAACCTGCCTCTACGACCACGGTATTTTTAATATCCAATCTATCCTTAGGGTCATCACTTGTAAAACTCTTTGAAACCATATTAAAAGTAATATTTTCATCATTAGTGAGAACTAAAAACCTACCGTCAGTGCTTGCTCCTTGGTTTCTTCCAATAAGTTCAAATCTATACTTATAAAATCTTCCATTACATTCCCAACTTCCGTCCTTATCTTGTGTATAGAAAACTCTTGGATAGCCATTTTCTGAGGCGTTAGCTTTGCTCTCACTAATGGTTTCATTACTTTGAGGAACAAGTTTTGAGGACATTCCGTCGCCCCCCTCCTGAAAAGGGGGAACATTTGCTTGAGATTCCGTAAATACCCCAATACCTCTATCCATTTGTAAAGTATTATTTGTTAAATTCCCTGATTTATTTGCTAATAACATCAAAGACAGAGTCAAAACTTTTCCTACCATAAAAGCCTCCACTACTCACTTAAATATGCTTTCTTAACTGAATCATTATTTAATAAATCTTTGGCATCTCCTGATAAAACAATCTTTCCTGTTTCAAGTACATAAGCTTTATCTGCAATGGATAATGCCTTTTTTGCATTTTGCTCTACCAATAAAACAGTAGTACCTGATTTATGAATTTCATCTATGATTTTAAATATTTCATTTACATAAAGAGGGGATAATCCCATAGACGGCTCGTCCATAACAATCATCTTCGGTCTACTCATCAAAGCCCTGCCCATTGCAAGCATTTGTTGTTCGCCACCTGAAAGTGTTCCTGCAAGTTGGCTTTCTCTTTCCTTAAGTCTTGGGAATTTCTCATAAATCTTTAAAATATCTTCCTCAATTCCCTCTTTGTCAGTTCTTATATATGCCCCCATTTTGATATTTTCTAAAACAGTCAAGTCTGCAAAAACTCGCCTACCCTCGGGAACATGTGCCATACCTAATGTGACTATTTTATTTGCAGGAACTTTGGTTATATCTTGACCACAAAATGAAATGCTTCCCGACTTTGCTTGAATAAGCCCTGTGATTGTTTGAAGTATTGAAGTTTTGCCTGCTCCGTTTGCTCCAATAAGTGCTACTATTTCCCCCTCATTTACAGTAAAACTAACCCCTTTTACTGCATTAATCATACCATAATTTACAGTTAAATCTTTTACTTCTATCATCTTCTTCTCCAATATCTTAATCTCCCAAATATGCTGTAATAACTTTTGGGTTATTTAATACTTCTGACGGTGTGCCGCTTGCAAGTTCAGTTCCAAAGTTTAATACTGTAATTTTTTCACAAATTCCTGACACTAACTTCATGTCATGCTCAATAAGAAGTATGGTCATGTCATATTTATTTCTAATTAGAGAAATTGTAGCCATAAGCTCATCTGTTTCTTGTGGGTTCATTCCTGCTGCCGGCTCATCTAAAAGAAGTAACTTTGGACGTGTTGCAAGTGCTCTTGCAATCTCAAGTTTTCTTTGCTGACCATAAGGAAGATTTCCTGCCTTTAAATTTGCATACTTATCTAAGTCAAATACTTGAAGTAACTCTAAAGCTTTTTCATTCATTTCATTTTCTTTTTTAAAAAATGTAAAATCATGTAACATACATGAAAGCAATGAGTATTTGACCTCTTTATGTAATGCTGTTTTTACATTGTCAAGCACTGTCATATTGGTAAAAAGTCTAATATTTTGAAATGTTCTTGCAATTCCCATTGCTGAAATTTGGTAAGGAGCAAGCCCTGCTATATTTACTCCCTCCAGCTTTATACTTCCTAGAGTCGGCTTATAAACACCTGTAAGTAAGTTAAATACTGTTGTTTTACCTGCTCCATTTGGCCCTATAAGCCCATACAATGCCCCTTTTTCAATTTTAATGTTAAAATTATCTACTGCTTTAAGTCCACCAAATTGTATACCTAAACCTTTACACTCTAGCATATTACCCCTCCCTCTTTACTAATTTTCTTGTAAGTTTATTGGCAAGGAGTCCGTCCTTAATTTTGCTATGGTTAAATATCATCATTGCTATAAGCACTATTGCATAAAGCAACATTCTAAAGTCATCTGCTGCCCTTAAAAGCTCAGGTAAAACAGTAAGTGCTATTGCCGCTATTATAGAACCTTGAATACTTCCCATTCCTCCAAGAACTACTATAACTAAAATTTCTATTGATTTATTATAGTCAAATGTTACAGGCTTAATGATACCAATGTTATGTGCATAAAGTACTCCTGCTATTCCTGCAAAAAATGCTGAAATTGTAAATGTAGTAACCTTATGTTTTCCAAGCTTTACTCCTACTGATTCTGCCGCAATATCATTATCTCTTATAGCAGTAATAAATCTTCCCTCTCTTGAGTATACCAAATTTGTAATCAGTACAACAACTAATACTGTAATTATAAACACAAATGTAAAATTTTTAAAGTCCGATTTTAGTGGTATACCACTTAAACCTTTTGAACCCCCTGTTATTGGAATAACATTTATTACAGATTTCACTATTTCTCCAAAACCTAAGGTAACTATTGCAAGATAATCTCCTCTAAGCCTAAGCACCGGAACTCCTATTAAAAATCCAAAAATTGCGGCTATAATACCGCCCACAAGAATCGAAATTATAAGACCTAAAAAATTAGGTATATTATTTACAATATAGAGAGTTGTAAGTGAACCTGAGTATGCCCCTATTGACATAAAGCAGGCATGCCCCAGTGAAAGCTCTCCTAAAAATCCTGTAACTAAATTCAAAGATACTGCCAACATTATATTAACACATATAGGAATGATAATAGATCTATACTGTCTATTAAGTATCCCACTTCCTAGTAAAAAATTTACTAAAATGTAAGAAGCCAGAATAATCCCTACATTAACAATTATCTTTTTTCTTTTAATAAGTATTTGCATATTCTACCTCTACACTTTCACAAATTTCTTTTTTCCAAGAAGACCTGATGGTCTAACTAGTAAAACTATTACTAACACACCAAAAACTATTGCATCTGCAAGTTCGGTTGAAATATATGCTTTTGAAACACTCTCTATAATTCCAAGTAAAATACCTCCAAGCATTGCCCCGGGAATACTTCCTATCCCGCCAAGAACTGCTGCTACAAACGCCTTAATGCCGGGTAATGCACCTAGTGTAGGTTTTAAGCTCTGATACTGACTTATAAATAAAATTCCTGCTATTGCCGCCAAAGCACTTCCAATGGCAAAAGTAAGTGAAATAGTTTTATTTACATCAATTCCCATAAGTTCAGCCGCTTCTTTGTCTTCTGAAACGGCTCTCATTGCTGTACCTGTCTTTGTATTATCTATAAAATATGTCAAAATAAACATTGTAATTCCGGTAACTAAAAGAGTAACTACTGTAATAACTGAAATTGTAATTCCTCCAATTACAATATTTGTATTGGGAATAATGGATTTAAAGGGAATCGGAGTAGCTTTAAATACCAAAAGTGCAAGACTTTGCAAGAAAAAACTCATTCCTATTGCTGTTATAAGCACTGCAAGTGGAGGAGCTTTCCTAAGCGGTTTGTAAGCAGTTTTTTCAATTATAATTCCAAGAATTGAACAAGCCACCATTGTAACAACTATTGCTACAGGTACAGGAAGTTTTGCTACTTCAACTGTAAGATAAAGCACATATGCACCTATCATTATTATATCTCCATGTGCAAAATTAATCATTTTTGCAATTCCATAGACCATAGTATAGCCAAGTGCGATAAGTGCATATATGCTACCGGTTCTAAGACCGTTTATCAACTGTTCTATAATATTTGTAAACATATTTCACCTCTATTTTTACTATTTCTTATTTATCTAATAACCACTTAGTGAACTAAACATAAACCTTAAAGCCTAGAGAGTTCCTAACCATTTTTTAATATAAAAAATACCCTAATGAACTATGCAATTCATCAGGGTGTTTTATAATGACCAACTAACGAATATACTCTCGTATTCTTGGTAGCTAGAACAAAAATCTGTAAAACATATTTCTAATCATTTATTCTTTATAGGTTACATATTCTCCATTTTTAATTGTAACAAACTTTGCAGATTTAAAAGGTTCTCCTGACTTATCAAAGGTAACACTTCCTGTAAGCCCATCAACTTTTATTTCAGTCATAGCGGCTATAAGCTTATCATTTTCAATGCTTCCTGCCTTTTCCATAGCTGCTTTTATAACATATACTGTATCATAACCATCAGCTGCAAACTGATCCGGAACTGCTTTATATTTTGACTGGTATTGTTCTACAAAGCTCTTAGCAGAATCTTCTGTTGCCAAGAAAGGACTTAAGAAAACTGCATCCTCTAAGGCTTCTTTATCAGTAACTTGAGCAATAACTCCGTCCCATCCGTCAGAACCTATAAAATCTGCTTCTATTCCTGCTGTCTTAGCTTGCTGTGTTATATATGCAGCCGCCTGATAGTATGCAGGAACGAAAATTGCCTCTGCCCCTGTAGATTTAATTTTTGTCAACTGAGTTGCATAATCTACATCTGCGGAATTAAATGATTCTACTGCAACAACTATATTTGAAAGCCCTTTACTATTAAGTTCATCCTTAAATGCCTCATATATTCCTGTTGAATACTCATCTGAATTATCATAGAGTATAGCTACACTCTTATATCCCTTGTTTGCTACAAACTCAGCAATAGTCTTTCCTTGTAGAGTATCTGTAAAACAAAGTCTAAATACATTATCCGGCTTTGTGATATCAGGAACAGAACCTGACGGAGTAATCATAAGTATACCATCTTCAGCAGATTTTTCAGAAACTGCAAGAGATGAACCGCTTGTTACACACCCAAGTAAAACATTCATCTTACTGTCAATAAGAGAGTTATATGCTGTTATTGCTTTATCAGGTGTTGCCTCATCATCTACAAAATTAAATTCAAGGCTATAAGTTTTATCTCCAACCTTTACTCCTCCGGCTGAGTTAATCTCATTTACAGCAATTTCTGAACCTTGTTTTACTGAAGTTCCATATGATGCTGCCGGACCTGTAGTAGGTCCTATTGAACCGATTATAAACTTCTCCATAGCACCATTTTCTGCTTTTTGTTCTGTTGCACTACTTTCTTTATTTTCCCCTGACTGCGATGAGTCTTTTGCTTGTGATGTACAAGCTGTAAGTGCCAATGCAAGTGCCAATGTCAATGCTAATGTTTTTTTCATAATTTGCTCCTTTACTATGCTTAACAAGATTTCTTAGAGTTATAAACTAAAACTTAACTTTCTAAATTATTTTATAACTCTGAGATATTTCTCGGATTATAACGTTTAAAAGGTATAATTGTCAATCATATTAAGGAGAGTTAGATATATCTATTTGTTATAGTAGATATAATAATTTATTATCGTATTTATTATGTCAAGGTTTTATGAACTTTTATTATGCACTTTATGGTAAAATTAGCGATATTTATTACTCATTCTTAAACATTTTTCACTATACAATCAATTCCAATCAAGACTTAAACTTTCAGTTATTTTCTGCCTCTGCATCAAATCATCAACTGCTGCTTTGGGAGATTTGCCCTCAAATAAAACTAAATTTACTTCTTCAACTATTGGCATGCTTACACCATACTTTACTGCAAGCCCTTTTGCAGCCTTTGCTGAGTAAACTCCCTCAACTACCATTTTTACCTCTTTGATAGCCTCTTGCATACTTAAGCCTTGACCTATTAAAAAACCTGCTTTCCTATTTCTACTATGTCTACTTGCACAAGTTACTATCAAATCGCCTATTCCTGATAGCCCTGCAAAACTATAATAACTTGCTCCCATTTTAATTCCAAGTCTTGACATTTCAGCAATTCCTCTTGTTATTATAGCTGCCTTAGTATTATCTCCATATCCAAGTCCGTCTGAAATTCCTGCTGCAAGTGCAATTACATTTTTAAGACTTCCACCAAGTTCAATGCCTAGCATATCAGGAGAAGTATATACCCTAAATACAGGGTTCATGAAAATGTTTTGTACATAAGTAGCCTTTTCCTTGCTATAAGCACCTACTACGCAAGTTGTGGGAAGTCGCCTTGACACCTCCTCTGCATGACTTGGTCCTGAAAGCACTGTTACTATTGAATTTGGAATTTCCTCCTCTATCTGCACTGAAAGAATTTTTAATGTAGACTCCTCAATCCCCTTAGCTACATTTACTATTACTTGATTAGGCTTATAAAATTCTCTCATTTTAGCGGCAACCTGTCTTGTATAAATTGAGGGAACTGCTAAAACCAAAAGTTCTGCCCCATTCATTGTGTACTCCAGGTCATCACTATATTCCAAACTATCAGGTAAAATAACATTTGGAAGTGAGGGATGAACCTTTTCTTTTCTTAAATTTTCCACTTTTCCCTTAGTAGTAGACCACATTTTAACTTTATGTCCATTATCGGAAAGTAATATTGCAAGTGCAGTTCCCCAAGAACCTGAACCTATAATTGAAACATTTGCCATAATAACCTCCAATCTTATTTTGATTTTTTACTTGAAATTTTATTTTCAGTTCCTTTTAAAAGTCTTGAAATATTTGACTTATGTCTAAATATAGATAAACAGCCTATAATTGCCGAAACAATCCTTAACTCTACTAAGTTCATATTCCCAAAGACTCCCATAGTTGAAAGAATATAAACACTTCCGATAAATGTAACCATAACTAATATTGAAGAAAGAGAAACATACTTTGTTAAAATTAAAGTTATTAAAAATACTGATAAACAAGCTATTATTACCCTATAATCAAGTGAGGCAATTATACCTGCAGTAGATGCAACTCCCTTTCCGCCTCTAAAGCCTAAATGTGCAGGAAAACTATGTCCTAAAACTACACCCAAGCCACAGTACAAAAGTAATAGTATATTATTTATCTGTTCTGAGTTTCTAAATATTAGTCTAAATGCTAAACAAGGAATAAATGCCTTAAAAAAATCGCCAAGTAATACTATAAGCCCTGCTTTTTTTCCCATAACTCTTAGAGCATTGGTAGCACCTGAATTACCACTTCCATAATCTCTTATATCAATTTTATTAAATTTTCCGAAAATGTATCCTGTTTGAATAAGTCCAAAACAATAACCTACTACTAAAGCAACAATTCTTACTATTAACATCTATTTTCCCTCACTCCTTTCTCTTATTATGAATTTAATAGAAGTACCTTTAAAACCAAATGCCTCTCTAATCTTATTCTCCAAATATCTTGAATATGAATAGTGCATAAGTTTTTTATCATTTACAAATATAACAAATGTAGGCGGCTTAACTCCTGCTTGGGTAGCATATAAAATCTTAAGCCTTTTTCCCTTGTCTGACGGAGGCTGTTGCATAACTGTTGCCTCACTTATAATTTCATTTAAAACTCCTGTCTGAACTCTTAATGTTTGATTTTCTCTGATAATGTCAATGATGTCATACATCTTTGAAAGTCTTTGTCCTGTTTTTGCAGAAATAAATATGTATTCTGCATACTGCATAAATGAAAGTACTGTTTTTATTTTATTTGTAAATTCATTGACGGTTTTATTATCTTTTTCAATTAAATCCCATTTATTGACGGCTACTAAGATTCCCTTACCTCTTTCATGTGCAATACCTGCAATCTTTGCATCTTGTTCACTTACTCCCTCAGCTGCATCTATTACCAATATTACTATATCTGCTCTTTCAACTGCCGCAACAGTTCTTATAATGCTATACCTTTCCAAGTCCTCTTTAATTTTATTTTTTCTTCTAAGACCTGCTGTATCTATTAGTATATACTCCTGCTTATTATAAACAACTGTTGTATCTATGGCATCTCTTGTTGTTCCTGCTATATCTGAAACAATTACCCTATTTTCCCCTACTAACTTATTTATAATAGATGACTTGCCTACATTAGGCTTACCTATAATCGCTATCTTTGGTATATCATCATTATCATCTGATTCATTAGCATTTTTATTAAAATATTTTGCAACTTCATCAAGCAAATCACCTATACCAAGTCTTGAGGCGGCAGATATTGAAACAGGTTCTCCAAGTCCTAAATTATAAAATTCATATACATCATTTCCAAATTTAGCTATTGAATCAACCTTATTTACTGCTAAAACAATCGGCTTTTTTGACTTTCTTAAAATATTTGCCACTTGATAATCTGAATCCACAAGCCCTTGACGTACATCAGTTAAAAATACTATTACATCAGCTGTATCTATTGCAATTTGGGCTTGCTCTCTCATCTGAGATAAGATTATATCAGCAGATTCAGGCTCAATTCCTCCTGTATCTATAAGTGTAAACTTTTTATCAAGCCATGTACAATCTGCATATATCCTATCTCTTGTAACTCCCGGGGTATCCTTTACAATGGAGATTTGTTCTCCTGCCATAGTATTAAATAAAGTAGATTTTCCTACATTAGGCCTACCTACTATGGCTACTATTGGTTTGCTCATATTTCCTACCTTTCCATTTCAATTAGTTCATTTAATCATACCAACTACAAACTATTTTGTAAAGTAATAGAAGAGATTCCAACTTGACTGATATCATTTGTAATGTTATAAATGAAATGAACATAAAAAAGGAGATTAACATGCTAAAAGACTTCATTTTTCAGGATACACTTCCGTATGCTCCTCTTAAGCTTGCAGCACTTGAAAGCTGTACAACTTTAGCTAAAGAGGTAAATGACTATATTGTAGAATTTAGAAGAAATGATATTGAGGAATTAAAAAAACGCAAACAAAATTTACAGTATAGAGGTTATGACCTTGACTCCTATATGCTTGACCTGTGTTGCCCTAGATTTGGAACAGGCGAAGGCAAAGGAGTTTTACATGAATCTGTAAGAGGTGCTGATGTTTATGTCATGGTAGATGTTACAAATTTCTCTCTTACTTACACTGTAAATGGATTACTAAATCACATGTCCCCTGATAATCATTTTCAAGATATGAAAAGAATTATAGCTGCCTGCACATCAAATGCCAAAAGAGTAAGTGTAATAATGCCATTTCTTTATGAGGGTAGACAACACAAGAAGATTAAACGTGAAAGCTTAGATTGTGCAAGTGCATTAGAGGAGCTTGTAAATATGGGGGTACAAAACATTTTAACTGTTGATGCACATGACCCTAGAGTGCAAAATGCAATACCCCTTTCAAGCTTTGACAACATAATGCCTACATATCAATTTATTAAAACTGTTTTTAATCATATTCCAAATATGGCAATAGACAAAGAACATCTTATGATAATAAGCCCTGATGAGGGTGCAATGCATAGAGCAGTGTACCTTGCAAATAACTTAGGGGTTGATGTGGGAATGTTTTATAAAAGAAGAGATTATTCTAGGGTTATTAATGGTAGAAACCCTATTGTAGCACATGAATTTTTGGGTTCAAGTGTAGAGGGAAAAACTGTTATTATTGTAGATGATATGATTGCCTCCGGAGAATCTATGATTGACACTGCAAAAAAGATTAAGGAGCGAAAAGCAGATAAGGTTATTATTTGTTCTACCTTTGGTCTTTTTACTTCAGGTCTTGACGCATTTGATGATGCACATGAAAAGGGTATTTTTGACTATGTGTGTACCACTAACTTAAATTATAGAAATCCAAATTTACTTAATAAAAAATGGTATCTCGAGGCAAATATGAGCAAGTACCTCGCTGCTATAATTAATTGTTACAATCATAATATTACAATAGGTCATGCACTATCCCCTACAAGAAAAATACAGGAATTTGTTAAAAAGGTTCGTGGATAAAAAAAGGCTGATACTAAACAATTTACTTGTAAAGTATCAGCTTTTTACTTGTCATCAAGTTTTTTCAATATTTTAATTATATTAGTCCCCAATCATATTCTTTATAACAACAGGGGGTCTATAATTCCAATTTGAAATCATAATACCGTTTCTTTCATTTGAGGCATGTATTACTTTTCCATTTCCCATATAAACAGCAACATGATTTACAGAAGAACCATTACCATAAAAAATTAAATCTCCTGCTTTTGCACTGTTAATATCTACTCTACGACCTTGTTGTGATTGTGAGGCTGCTGTACGGCTTAACCACACTCCGGCAGAATTTCCAAGTACATATCTTGAAAACCCTGAACAGTCAACACCTGAATGAGGATTTTCGCCTCCATAAACATATCTTCCACCTAAAAACTGCCTTGCAAAACTTATTACTCCGGCTCTAAGCTTTCTTCTCTCTCTTGCAACAAGCTCGTTTTTAAATTCCTTTGAGGTTAAAACATTCATGTAAGTTTCATATTCCTCACTCTGTCTTTCCATTTGCTCTTTAAGCTCTAAAAACTTAGCTTTAACAGTATTAGCAGAGTCATCTCTTTTAACTAACTGCAAACCTTGAATATTTGCACTTGCAATTCTCATGTTATACATATCTAAATCATTTAAAATACTATCTTCCTCTCCCATTCTTGGAGTATATGGAATTGGAGTAACTGCAAGAGGTATATTGGTAATGTCATCAGCCATATAAAAGCTTTCATCAGTTCCTAAATCATTGGTATCTAAACTGCCTGAATCAAAGCTTTGTGCAACTGCCTCATCTTGATTGGCACTTCCTGCATCACTTACAGGTTTACTACTCCCCGGAAGAACTGAATCTATTTGCTCATTAATCGCTTTTTCCTTATTATAAAGTTCCTCAAGTTGTTTTCCTGTATCTTCTGCAAGTCCCTTTAACTCCTCAACCTGAGATTCCTTAGTAATTACAGAATTTTGTAATGCTTGATTTTGTTTTTGTATCTGATTACTTACATTTTCCAAATCATTTACTTTTCTATTTAAATCTGCATTACTGGCAGCAGTATTTGCCACTTCATTTCCAAGCATCAAATTTCTTGAGAACAAAAAGCCTGCTATAACTGTAATAAGTGCCACAAATACACATGTTGACTTTATAAATAAAATCGGTATTCTAAACTGAAATGGTTTTTTCTGTGTATCATACAGCACCATTATAGTTATTTCCTTATTTTGCTCCTTTTTCTGTTTCTTTCTTACCATTCTGTTCACCTATGTAATATGCCTCTTTCTTGGCAAAATCATTAGTTACGCTTTTTTCAGGAGTAGAGCTTTTGCCGTCATTCATAGTTGACTTACCTTCAAATACAGCTCCCTCTGCAATATACAAGAGCTTAGTAGCTATATCTCCCTTGATTTTACCTGTTTCAGCAATTTCAAGTTTATTTCTTACATGTATATTACCCTCTACCGCTCCTGCAACCAACATTGAATTAGCAGTAATATCCCCCTCAACTTTACCACTTTCTCCAATAATCAAATGTCCCTCAAAAAAGCCTTCGCCTTTGATTTTTCCGTCTATTCTTGTAGTATCTTTAGTTCTTAACACACCCTCAACTACGGCATTTTCTCCTATTATAGTATCTACCCTTGATATTTCCGGTTTATTAGTATTATTACTTGACTTATTGAACACAGCAATTCTCCTTCCTTTAGCTTAATTCTCCTTATATACCTCTAATTAACTATTCCTAATTCTAACACAAATGGAATATAAAAATCAATTTTTTTGTAAAAATTTGTAAACATTTTTGTAACTACTTCAGTGCTAAAAATGCAGCAAGATTTCCTCTATCATCTCCCTGTTTCCTATGAGAAAATAGCAAATTGGAGTTACAATGTGTACAAATATTTGAAATACTGATATTTTCTCTAAGTATTCCTGCTCTTATCATAAGTATTTCATTTGCTTTCCACAAATTTAGTTGACAATGCTCATTGCCAAACTTATCCTTATGATAGTTGCTTATTATATCACTAATATTTTCAATGTCAAATGAAGATTTAAACTTATCTGCTAAATCTAAGCTTATTTCATAGCAATCTTCACATATTCCGGGACCTATACAGGCAATCAGATTTTTAGGATTTGTTTTATAGTTTTCCTCCATAGCCTTAACCATTTTAGTTACCATTCCATTTAGAGTGCCTCTCCAACCTGAATGTGCAAGCCCTATTGCATTATTTATAGGGTCAAAAAAATATAACGGAATACAGTCAGCAAAAAAAGTTACTAAAGTAATTCCTTTTTCATCTGTTATAAGTCCGTCTATATCTGTATAATCTCTCTCTTTTGTAACTCCCTTACCCTTGTCATTTAAACCAACTTTTTTTATATTTGTAGTATGTGTCTGATGTGCCGCTACAAATGAATCAAATGAAACTCCAAGTGCTTTTGCAATTCTTCTATAATTTTCAAATACATTTTCTGCATTATCATTTTCCCTTGTAAAACTAAGGTTCATAGAAGAACATCCTCCCTTACTTACCCCTCCAAGTCTTGTAGAAAAACCATGATAGACCTTATTTGTGTCAGTAAGTTTTGGAAAATATAAAATACTTACTCCATTCTCAGATATTTGCTCTCTAATATCATTATCATTTTTACCGTCATTTTTTCTAGTCCAATTATTCATAGTACCTCTTATTTAAATAAATGTTTTTAAAATGCATTTTTTATCCATTCTATATCATTACCCAATATACCTATACAATCAAATCTTATCTTGGCATCATTTGGTATTTCATTAGTAACAATGTATGCCTTGGCAACATTTCTAATCTTATTTTCTTTTTTAATGTTTACTGCCTCGAGAGGAAAACCAAAGCCTAAATATTTTCTATATTTTACTTCACAAAAAACAAGATAGTCTTTATCCTGCATTATTATATCTATTTCGCCAAACTTACATCTATAATTTCTACAAATAAGTTTAAGCCCTCTTTTTTCAAGATACTCCACTGCTATTTTTTCGTATAAACTACCTATTTTTCTATTATTTTGCAAAACTTACTCTACTTTCTTTTTACTTAATGCACTTTTTACAAAACCTTTTCTATGAATCTTACACATGCCATTTTCTCTAATTGCCTCGATATGTGCCTTAGTTCCATATCCCTTATGTTTTGCAAAACCGTACTTTGGAAACTCTTTATCATAGTCAATCATTAATCTATCTCTTGTAACCTTTGCAATGATGCTTGCCGCCGCAATGCTTATACTCTTAGCATCTCCTTTTATAATGCCCACTTGCTTTATTTGCTCAAGTTCAGGTATTATAACAGCATCATTTAAAAGAATATCAGGCACTGCACTTAACTTTGAAATAGCCTCTCTCATTGCTTTATAAGTAGCCCCTAAAATATTCAGTTTTTCTATATCCTCAACCCCTGCAATCCCCACTCCAAATGAAATTGCTTTTGAAATTATTTCATCATATAATAAATTTCTCTTTTTTTCAGACAACTTCTTTGAATCATTTAAATATAAAATCTCTGTATCTTTAGGCAAGATAACAGCAGCAGCTACTACCGGACCTGCAAGTGGACCTCTACCTGCCTCGTCTATTCCACAAATATATTTATAGTCAGAATACTTATATTCAAACTCTTTCATAAGTTCAAGTCTTTCTTTCTCGTCCATAATATCCTCCTGACAATCTAATTTGGTGGAAGTTCCAATGTAATCTTACCTAGTCGCCCACTTCTAAAGTCATTTATAAAGGCATCTGCCGCCTTATCATAGTCATATTCATTGCCTTTTTTTATACAACCTTTTTGTTTTGCAATTTCAATTAAAATCTCATTTGCATCTTCTAGTTCTGTTGAAAACTTTTCTTTTAAAACTTCTTTCTTATTTTTAATGAAGAAGTTAAGTAGCTCTATTGCAAGAACCCTTGAATCTATAATCATATCATTGATAGAACCTATAAATGCAATCTTTTCTCCTATTTTCTCATCTTCAAACTTAGGCCAAAGTATTCCGGGGGTATCAAGTAATTCAACTGATTTATTTAGCTTAATCCACTGATTACCCTTTGTAACCCCCGGTTTATTGCCTGTTTTGGCTATAGACCTATTTGCAATAGAATTAATCAATGTACTTTTTCCAACATTTGGAATCCCTGTAACCATTGCTCTTATCGGTCTATTAAGTATTCCTTTTTTCTTATCTCTTTCTCTTTTACTTTCACAAGCCTTATCTATAACTGAAATAAGTTTTTTTATTTTACTTTTCTCTCTCGAATCCATTAATAAGGTTTCATAGCCTAAATTTTTGAAATATTCCTCCCATAGCTTATTTGCTCTATCTTCAGCCATATCAGCCTTATTTAAAATAATTATTCTTGCTTTTCCCCTACCTAACTCATCAATATCAGGATTTCTTGTTGCAAGTGGTGCTCTGGCATCTGTCATTTCAATAATAAGATCCACAATCTTTACATCTTTTGACATAGCACGCTTTGCCTTTGTCATATGCCCAGGATACCACTGTATATTCATAAATTTCCTCCATTACTCCTTATCTATAAATCCAAATCTTCCTAAATCTGAAACTCTAAACCACACTTTTCCTTTTATCTGCCCACGCCTAACATTTCCAATGCTGTCAAATCTTGAGTCTTCACTTGAATCTCTGTTATCTCCTAGCACAAAGTATTCATCTGAACCTAAAAATATTGCCTTTGCTGCAAGCCCTGCAAGAGTTACATCTGAATAATCTCCCTCAAGTCCTATTCCATTTATATACACTTTTGATTCTTTAATTTGTATAGTTTCCCCCGGAAGTCCTATTATTTTCTAATTTATCTTGATCATCATGTTTACGGCAAATACCGGCAAAAATAGATCCTGTAAAGTTATGAATAATGGAGAATACTGCACCTGCTACTGCAGCTTGTGGTGTAAAGTGTTTTAGTGCTAAAGATACGGATAATGCAGAGTTTTGCATAGCCACTTCGATTTGCATAGCAC